>JANOJJ010000233.1:0-2855 GCA_031408155.1 Rubrivivax sp. | reverse complement strand
GCGTCAACTCCGGCCTCGCCGTGGCGCGAGGACAACGTCGGCCCGATCGGAAGCGGAGCGTTCATGGCAAAGCGGAGCATCCTACCGCAGCGCAGCATTTCCAAGCCCGAACCGGCCCGTGGTGGAGCACTGGCAGAGGGGTTATCCCGCTTGCCCGCCACCGCCCATCCGTGACAGAACCCGAGCTGTCACAAACCGGCTGCACACTGGCGGTTTTGACCTGTCGACTTCACGGAGCATTCATGACACGCAAGGTTCTCGCCCTCACCGCCTTCACCGCCACAATGGGCTTCATGGTGCCGGCCCAGGCCCAAACCGAGATCCAGTGGTGGCACTCGATGCCTGGACAGCTCGGCGAGTGGGTCAACGGGCTGGCCAAGGGCTTCAACGACAGCCAGAAGGATTTCAAGGTCACGCCGGTTTTCAAGGGCACCTACCCTGAGAGCTTTGCCGCCGCGATTGCCGCTTTCCGCGCTGGAAACGCGCCGCACATCCTCCAGGTGTTCGAGGTCGGCACCGCGAGCATGATGGCCAGCAAGGGTGCCGTCGTTCCGGTCAACGAGGTGATGAAGACCGGTGGCGTCAAGTTCGACCCCTCGGTCTACGTGCCAGCCGTCTCGGGCTACTACACGGCACCCAATGGCCAGATGCTGAGCCTGCCGTTCAACAGCTCGACCACGGTCTTCCATTACAACAAGGACGCCTTCAAGGCCGCCGGCCTCGACCCCGAGGCGCCGCCCAAGACCTGGCCCGAGGTGGCGCTTGCCGCGGCCAAGCTCAAGGCCAGCGGCCACAAATGCCCGTTCACCACCGCCTGGCAGAGCTGGACCCAACTCGAGAGCTTCAGCGCCTGGCACAACGTCGAGTTCGCCACCCAGCGCAACGGGTTCAACGGGCTCAACACGCGGCTGGCAGTGACCACGCCGCTGCACGAGCGCCACATCGAGAACCTGGCCAACATGGCACAGCAGGGGCTGTTCGTCTACAAGGGCCGCAACAACTCGGCCGACGCCACCTTCCAGTCGGGCGAGTGCGCGATGTACACGGGCTCGTCGGCGGCCTACGGCGGCATCAAGCGCAACCTCAAGGCGCAGGCCGGCATCAGCACGCTGCCCTACTACCCCGACGTGCCCGGCGCGCCCCAGAATACCGTCATCGGCGGCGCCAGCCTGTGGTCGATGTCGGGCAAGAAGCCCGACGAGTACAAGGGCGTGGCGCTGTTCTACAAGTACCTCTCCGACCCGCAGGTGCAGGCCAAGAGTCACCAGGACACCGGCTACCTGCCGATCACGACCGAGGCCTTCGGCATCACCGAAAAGAGCGGCTTCTACAAGTCCAATTCGGGCACCGACGTCAGCGTGACGCAGATGATCCGCAAGACCACCGACAAGTCACGCGGCATCCGGCTCGGCAACTTCGTCCAGATCCGCACCATCATCGACGAGGAACTCGAGCAGGTCTGGTCCGGCAAGAAGACCGCCAAGGAAGGCCTGGCGGCGATCAAGAAGCGCGGCGACGTCGAGCTCGAGAAGTTCGAGAAGGCTAACAAGTCCTGACGGACTTGTTAGCCTGAAGGCCGAACTGACGGCACCCCTCCCCGGTCCCCTCCCCGCCAAGCGGGAAGGGGCCTGATCAGAGACACGATTCCTTGGCTGTCGAAAAACGCGTCCGTTTCAAGAGCTGGTGGCTGCCGTGGGCGCTGATCGCACCCCAGATGGCCATCATCCTGGTGTTCTTCTTCTGGCCGGCGGTCCAGGCGCTGTATTACAGCGTGCAGCAGCAGGACGCGTTCGGCACCAGCGTGCAGTTCGTCGGCATGCAGAACTTCCAGGCCCTGTGGGCCGACGAGACCTACTTGGCGTCGTTCAAGACCACCGCGGTGTTCTCGTTCTGGGTCGCGCTGCTCGGGCTGACGCTGTCGCTGCTGCTGGCGGTGATGGCCGACCGTGTGGTCAAGGCCTCGGGTCTGTACAAGACCTTGCTGGTCTGGCCCTACGCGGTGGCGCCGGCCGTAGCCGGCGTGCTGTGGCTGTTCATGTTCGCGCCGTCGATCGGCGTGGTCAGCTATGCGCTGCGCGAGCTGGGCATCGACTGGAACCACCTGCTCAACGGCACGCACGCGATGATCCTGATCGTGTTCGCGGCGGTCTGGAAGCAGATCTCGTACAACTTCCTGTTCTTCCTGGCCGGGCTGCAAAGCATCCCCAAGAGCCTGATCGAGGCCGCCGCGATCGACGGCGCCGGGCCCTGGCGGCGCTTCTGGACGGTGCAGTTCCCGCTGCTGACACCGACCACGTTCTTCCTGCTCGTGATCAACATCATCTACGTCTTCATCGACACCTTTGCGATCATCGACGCCGCCACCTCGGGCGGGCCCGGCAAGGACACCGCGATCCTGGTCTACAAGGTCTACTTCGACGGCTTCAAGGCGATGGACCTCGGCGGCTCGGCGGCGCAGTCGGTGGTGTTGATGGTGATCCTGGTGTCGCTGACCGTGATCCAGTTCCGCTACGTCGAAAGGCGGGTCCACTACTGATGATCGAGAACCGACCCGTGGCCACGGTGCTGGCGCACGTCACCCTCGTACTCGGCGTGCTGCTGGTGATGTTCCCGGTCTACCTGACCTTCATCGCCAGCACGCAGACCGCCGAGCAGATCGTGCAGAACGTGCCGATGTCGCTGCTGCCGGGCAGCAACATCGTCAACAGCTACCGGTTCGCGCTGCTCGGTGGCGTGACCGAGTACGGCACCAAGGTGCCGGCGGCAGCACCGATGTTGTTCGTGAGCCTGGTCAGCGCGCTGATCATCTCGATCGGCAAGATCGCGATCTCGCTGCTGTCGGCGTTTGCGGTGGT
>JANOJJ010000200.1:0-7605 GCA_031408155.1 Rubrivivax sp. | reverse complement strand
CACACCAAGGGCAACCTGATGGCGGAGCTGGCCAAGATGGCGCGCGTGGCCGGACGGGACCACCGAGCTACGTGAGCCTGACTGAGTTGTGTGCCGACCTGGATGCGTGGCGCTACCGGTGCGTGCTGGCGAGCATCGTCGACTTCTATCCTGCACGGCTGGCGGACCGGAACTACTCGCGCGAGATGTCGCCGTTCGCCGGCAGCCCGTACTTCGACGTCGAGCGCCGATTCGAGCGCTCCATGCAGTCGCCACGGCCGACCGCGTCCTTCACGGGCGTGTGTGCGCGCCTGTTGTCGATGCTGAAGGAACGCAACCCCGCCGTTTGCAAGCGTCTGCTCGAAGAACGCAAGTTCAAGCTGGACCCGCCATGGAAGGTACCGCTGATCAAGACCGGGTTCGGCGTTGCGCTCAGGACCGCCCACGACGTCAATGTCGCAACGCCGTTCGACGTCGAACTGGCGCTGGCGCACTTCATGTTCGGTCCAGACCTCGATCAGCGGATTGCCAGCTCGCTCGGCGGCGGAAAGGTCCCACGCGGATGCATCGAATCCGAGTTCCTCGAGGCGACAATCGAATTCCTTCCAGCTGCTGCGCTGGTCTATTCAGGCTCTCGACGCTACTCTGAGCCGAAAGACCTCGAACAAACCGGCTTCACGTTTGTCAACCGAGGTCGAGCCGTCGATGACGGTCCCGATCCTCGCGCGTAAATTCCAGCCTAACTCGTGCCAGACTCCAACATCCCGCATCGTTCATGCCCCCGAACACGACGGTGACCGCGCTGGTGCCCGCCTTCGAGGCGGCTGAGTTCATTCAGCCGACCCTGGATTCGCTGTCGGCGCAGACCCACGCGAACTTCAACGTGATCGTGTCGGTCGACCGCAGCGACGACGACACCGATGCGATCTGCAAGCGGCATGCCGCGCGCGACGCCCGGTTTCGCGTCCTTTGCCAAACGGATCGCCTGGGGTACGTGGGCAACTGCAATTTTCTGCTCGACGCGGCAGGTGCCGACTATGCGTTGTTCGCCTTCCACGACGATGTTTTGCTGCCAAGCTATTTGCAGCAACTCTGTGCCGTGCTGGACACTCGGCCTGACGTGGTGCTCAGCTTTTCTGACCTCGTGCTCACCAGAGTCAACGGCGCCAGCGAGCTCTGCACCTACGCCAACCTCGAAGGCTTGCAATCCAGGGCACAGCGTGGTCTGAAGGTGCTCAATCGAAGTGGAAACTGGTGGGTGCCCAATCGTGGGATCTTCAGGCTCGATGAATCACGCAAGATACGCGGGCTGAAGACGCACGGTGCGGGCGAGTTCTCGGCGGACTGGCCGTGGCTGTTCCACATGAGCCTGCTCGGCGAATTCGCCAGGGTCCCCGAAGTGCTTTGCCAAAAATACTACAAGGCGCGCAGTCTGTCGCGGAGCTGGGAGTTCTCCACGCTGCAGCACTTCGAAGTGGCGGCATCCTGCATGCGCGAGCTGTGGAACTCGGAACTGTCGACCGAAGAAAAGCTCAGGCTGGCTGTGCCGTTGACCGAAGGGCTGATCAGGGCAAGGGCCGTGCTGCGCAAGCCCAGGCCGAACGAACACAATCATGCAAAGGTCGGTTGAATGATGGACACCGATCCGGCGACGCAAGCCAGCTATTTCGGCGGCCTGGCGTGGCTGGTCAAGTTCCGATCCATACCAGACAAGCGCGGTGTCTTGCAGCCGTTGCACTTTGATCAAATGCCGTTTGCCCCCTGCCGCGCCTTTGTGGTCACGAACGTGCCGGCAGGCGTTGTTCGCGGCGGGCACGCGCACCGGTTCGGAACGCAACTGCTGCTGTGTTTGCAGGGACGCATCGAGATTCTGATGCGCCATCGGCAGGATGAGGTCGCACTGGCGCTGGTGCCGGCGTCGTATGGTCTTGTGGTCGGGCCGGGTGTCTGGTGCGAGCAGAAATACGTGGCTTCGGATTCCGTTCTGCTGGTCTTTGCGAGCGATCCCTATGATGCCAACTCGTACTCTGAATCGGCGACATAGATGTTGGCGATGAACGCGTCGACATCTGGCCGTCGTTCGCGAAGGGTTGCGGTGCTTGGCGCCGGGATCATGGGCAGTTCGACGGCTTTGATGCTGGCGCGGGCAGGAGCCGAGGTCACGCTGTTCGATGCTGCCGACAGGCCGTTCTCTGCCGCGAGCCGCTGGAACGAGGGCAAGATTCACCTCGGCTTCATGTACAACGCGGACCCTTCCCTCAAAACCCTGCACCAGCTGTTGCCCGGCGGACTGCTGTTCAAGTCTCTGACCGAAGACCTGATCGGTTGCTCGCTGAGCGGCGCGATCACGTCGGCCGATGACGTCTACTTGTGCCACGCCAGATCGGTCGTGCCTGCGGCTGCGATGTCGGAGTACTTTCGGCAAGTCGCCCAGGTACTTCGCGAGCATCCCGACTCGAAGCGGTATTTGATCGACGTCTCGAATTGCCGGGTCACGAGGCTGACCGCATCCGAACTGAAATCCATCACAGGGTCGCCAGACATCGTTGCAGGTTTTCGCGCTCCGGAGCGTTCAGTTTCGACGACCTGGATCGGCGATCGGTTCGTCGAAGCCTTGTCTGCGGAAAGCCGAATCGAGCAACGCATGAACACGACGGTCACGGCGATTCATTCCGCTTCAGCGCAGGACATCTTTGGCCCGCGTTACGTGGACACCGACCGCGCGCGCCATGGCCCGTACGACTGGATCGTCAATTCGCTCTGGCAGGGCAGGATCGCCATCGATGCCACTGCGGGTTTGCAGCCGGCCGGTGTCTGGTCCAACCGCTACAGGCTGTCGCTCTTCATCCGGACCAGCAGGCCGCTGCGGCTGGCCAATGCGGTGATCACGACTGGCCCATTCGGCGACATCAAGAACTACAACGATCGCGACTTCTACTTGTCGTGGTATCCGCTCGGACTGATGGCGGACAGCTCTGCAGTCTCACCGCCTGCCCAGCCCCAACTGGACGACAGCCGCAAGCAGGAAATCTGCTCGTCTGTGATCGACAAGCTCGAGGAATTCATGCCCGCGGTGGGCGAACTGAGGCAGAACATTTCGCAAATGGACCTGCAGGGCGGTTGGGTGTTTGCCGCAGGTCAGGGTCAACTGTCGGATCCGAACTCGACCTTGCATCGTCGCTCCGACTTCGGAGTCGTGCAGTCGGGGTCGTACATCTCGGTGGATACCGGAAAGTACTCCACTGCGCCGTGGCTTGCGCGCAAGATCGCCGACAGCATCCGGTGAGTCAACCTGCCGGCGCACGGTGAAGGTGTGCGCTCGATCCACCCCACCTCGGAGATCGGTCGCCAGGAGCCACGTCGAACCGCGATGTGCGCGTTGTCGGCAGGGACATCTGCATGCCTATACTCGACCAGCGGCTGATGGTCGCCGCGGCGGCGCGCAAACAGCCTTGAGTCCCCCGATGGAAACCACGCCCCAACCGACTGAAATCAAACTGCACCAAAAGTCGCGGATCATGGAACTCGTGTTTTCGGAGGGCAGCCGATTCGAGTTGAGCTACGAGTTGCTGCGCGTGTACTCGCCTTCAGCCGAAGTGCAGGGGCACGGGCCCGGCCAGGAAGTGCTGCAGGTCGGCAAGCGCGCGGTGGATATCTCGGCGCTCGAGCCGGTCGGCAACTACGCCGTGCAGCCGACGTTCTCCGATGGACACAGCACGGGTATCTTCTCCTGGGAGCGTCTGTACTGGCTGGGCACCAACCGCGATTCGCTGTGGCGGCAATACCTCGAGCGCCTCGAGGCCGCCGGAGCAAGTCGCGATGCGGGCTCCGCACCTTTCGAGCAGCGACCGCAATCGAAATAGCGAGGCCGACGCGTGGCCGTTGCCATCCCCATGCGGCCACCGCCATCGCCTGCAGCGACGCCGCCGTTCCAGGTCGTCCTCATCAATACCTATGAACTGGGACGACAGCCGTTCGGCCTCGCGCAGCCTGCCGCGTTGCTGAAATCCGCTGGTTTTGCAGTGGCTTGCCTCGATCTTTCGCTGCAGAAGCTCGATCCCGAGGTGCTGAGAAATGCGCGCCTGGTGGCGCTTCATGTCGGCATGCATACCGCCACCCGAATCGCGGTCGAGGCCCTGCCCCACATCAAACGGCTCGCCTCGCATGCGCACCTCTGCGTCTACGGGCTCTACGCACCCATGAACGAGGCGCTGCTGCGCCGCCTGGGCGTGGGCAGCGTGCTGGGCGGGGAGCTCGAGCTTGCGCTGCTGTCCATCAGCCAGCGACTGCGGGCGAAGGGACCAGCAGTGACCGGCAGTGCAGCGGAGCTGGCCCAGAGCGAGCCGGTCATCAGCCTGGGACGCGTCCCGTTCGAGCTACCCGACCGCAGCGGCCTGCCCGAGCTCGCGCGCTACGCCCACCTCGTGCTGCCAGACGGATCCACCCGCGTCAGCGGCTTCGCCGAGGGCAGCCGGGGCTGCAAGCACCTGTGCCGGCACTGCCCGGTGGTCCCGGTGTACCAGGGAACCTTTCGCATCGTCCCGCTGCGGGTGGTGCTGGAAGACATCGCGCAGCAGGTCAGGGACGGGGCGACGCATGTTTCCTTCGGCGACCCGGATTTCTTCAACGGCCCGACGCATGGGATCAGGCTGGCGCGGGCGTTGCACGACGCGTTTCCCGACGTCACCTTCGATGCCACGATCAAGATTGAGCACCTCATCGATCACGCGCGACTGCTGCCCGAGCTGCGGCGCTGCGGATGCCTGTTCATCACGTCCGCGGTCGAGTCCGTGGACGACGACATCCTGCGCCTGCTGGCCAAGAACCATACGAGCCGCGACTTCGACCGCGCGCTCGCGCTCACTCGCGCCGCGGGCATATCGCTCGCCCCGACCTTCGTCGCCTTCACCCCGTGGACGACATTGGATGGCTACATCACACTGCTCGAGCGGCTGCTGGAGCTGCAACTCGTGCACAGCGTGCCTGCGCTGCAGCTGTGCATCCGGCTGCTGATTCCCGAAGGCTCGTACCTGCTGCAATTGCCCGGCTTCAAGGAGCGGCTGCTGCCGTTCGATCCCGGGCAGCTGGGTTATCCGTGGCTGCATGACGATCCGCGCGTCGACGCATTGCAGCTCGACCTGCTGGCGTTGGTCGCCCGCTCCGAGCAGCAGCACCTGCCGCGCCGCGACGTGTTCGCCGCGATATGGCGCCTGTCGCACGAGGCTGCGCAGCGTCCGCTACCAACCCTCGGCGGGGACCTCGGATCGGAGACTCCGCGCCTGTCGGAGCCTTGGTACTGTTGCGCCGAGCCGACCGACCAGCAGCTTCAGTCTTTCTGAAGGCGCCGATCCATGAAGCGCGTCCTGCTGCTGCTGCCCACCACCGGCTACCGCAACGACGACTTCGTTGCCGCCGCACGGACACTGGGCGTCGAGATCCTGGCGGCGGCCGACTACTGCCACCGACTCGCGCCGTCCTGGGGCATGCCTGCCATCATGGCGCTGCATTTTGACCAGCCGGAGCAGGCGGTCGAGATCGTTCTGCGCTCGCTCGATGGCAGCCTGGATGCGGTGTTGGCAGTCGACGATTCGGGGGTCGAACTTGCCGCGCTGCTGTGCGAACGCCTTGGCCTGCCGGGCAACCCCGCCGACGCCGTGCGCCGGGTGCGCGACAAGCTGGCATTCCGCCGACTGCTCCAGGCGCAGGGGTTTCCGTGTCCCGATTTCCGCCATCTGGCGAGCGGCGAAGACCCCCGCGAGTCGGTTGCGAACTCGAGGTTTCCGGTTGTCGTCAAGGCGCGGCGTCTTTCGGCAAGTCGCGGCGTGATCCGTGCCGACGATTGCGCTGCGCTGGTGCGCGCAGTGGACCGGGTCCGCGCCATCCAGTCGCGCGCCGACCGCGACGCCCGGCAACTGGGTCTGATCATCGAGGATTTCATTCCTGGGCAGGAGTACGCATTGGAAGGCAGCCTGGAGCGAGGCGAGCTGACGACGCTGGCCCTGTTCGACAAACCCGATCCGCTGGACGGGCCGTATTTCGAGGAGACCCTCTACGTCACGCCGTCCCGGCTGTCGGCGCAGCTGCAGCACGGCATCCATCACGCAGTGGCCCGTGCCTGCCGCGTGGCGGGGCTCGTGACCGGGCCGGTGCACGCCGAAGTGCGCGTCAACGCGCACGGCATCTGGCTGCTCGAGATCGCGGCCCGCTCGATCGGCGGCTTGTGTGGACGTGTGCTCACGCATTGCCTGGGCATGAGCCTGGAGGAGCGGATCCTGCGCCAGCTGGTGGGCCAACCGGTGGCAGGATCAGAACCGCTCGCCGCCGCCGCAGGGGTCATGATGATCCCGATATCGCAGCGCGGCATCTACCATGGCGTCGACGGTCTGGCCGCCGCGCAGTCGGTGCCCGGGGTGACCGCGGTGACCATTGCGGCGCAGGCCGGCCAGATCGTCGCGCCGCCTCCCGACGGAGCCAGCTACCTTGGTTTCATCTTCGCCCGCGCGGTTACGCCGGCGCAAGCCGAAATGGCGCTGCGCATCGCCCATCGCAGTCTGAGTTTCGATATTCGCCCTCAATATCCGGCGCTGGCGGCGCACGACGCCGAGCGGCCTTGAGCGCGCCGCGCGGCCAGGCAGCGCCAGCAGCCGGCTCGTGCAGGGTCGATCGTCATCGCGCAGGGTGGCTGCCGGTGCCGGCTTCGTCGAGCAGCGAAAACCGCACCGGCAGGACTTGCTGCGTCGATAGCCTGCCCCGGGCGTCCTTCTCGACCAGCATGAGTTGTTGTGCGTCGGGCAGACCGACGGGAAGGACCATCCTGCCACCCGGCGCCAACTGGGCCAGCAGCGCCGGCGGGATGACCCCGGGCGCCGCGGTGACGATGATCTTGTCGAACGGCGCGTGCTCGGGCCAGCCGGCGCGGCCGTCGCCGACGCGGACGCGCGCGTTGGTGTAGCCCTGCCGGGCCAGGCGTTGCCGAGCGTCGATGGCCAGCTCCTCGATGAGTTCGACGCTGTAGACCTGCCGCGCCAGCTCGGACAGGATCGCCGTCTGGTAACCCAGCCCGGTGCCGACCTCGAGCACGATGTCGGTCGGGTGCAGGTCGAGCAGATCGGTCATCAGCGCAACGATGAACGGCTGCGAGATCGTCTTGCCGCAGCCGCTCGGCAAAGGCATGTCGGCGTACGCGAGGTGCCGCAACTCGCGGCGCACGAACGCATGGCGCGGCACCTTGCCCATGACGCCCAGCACGCGTCGGTCGAGCGAGGCCTTGCCCAGTCGCGAAGTCAGGAAAATCGTCTGCGCGGCGATCTGCGCGACCATCTGCTGGCGCAGCACGTCGAGGTCCTGATCGCTCATGGTGAACCCTGGTGCACGAGGACATCCATCCTAAGCCCTGTCGTCCATGCCGGGCGCCTGCTCGCAGCGGCAGCGACTCGAGCTGCGACCTGCAGCATGGGCTCGAGCACGAGCATGCGGCACGACCACGGGGCATCGAACTGCACGATCGGCGGCTACGACACCGCCCCGTCGCCGTAGCACACCATGGCCGCGGCCAAGCATAGGCTGCTCGCATCGCACCCGGCGCCGACTGCGCTGCTGTGCGGCAACGACGTGCTGGCCATCGGT
>JANOJJ010000152.1:0-2023 GCA_031408155.1 Rubrivivax sp. | reverse complement strand
GAGCCGCGAGCCGGCCACGGGTATCCAGTCGAGCGCCAGCGCGAACAGGCTGCGCTCGCCCGTGGCGCTGCGAATGGCGGGGCGCAGCGTCGCGACTTCAGCATTGACGCGAGCGCCAAACCGGCCGTCGGTGCCAAAGCGCTGCGACAGATCCAACGTCGCACCCAGCGACCCTCGCTCGCTCCATTCGAGCGCGACTTCGCGCAGGTCAGTCACGGGGCGCTTGACCACCAGGTTGATCAGACCGCCCGGGGCGCTCGTGCCGGCCTGGATGCCGCTGGTGCCCTTGAGCACCTCGACACGGTCCTTGTTGACCAGCGACAGTGCCGTCTCGGCACTGATCGGCAGGCCGTCACGCCGATGGTTGCTGCGAGCATCGACGACAAAGCCGCGCACGGCCAGTCCGCTCCAGTAGCCGGTGGCGTTGTAGGCATCGGCGATGCCGGCATCGAGCTGCGTGATGCCCGACAGCGCGACGATGCCGGCGTCACGCAGGGTGGCGGCGCTCAACACCAAGGCCTGCAGCGGCGAACGCGACAGGCTGTCACCGAAGCCACCGATGCCGGCCACCGGCTCGCTGCGCCCGGTGACGGTGACCGTGGTCTGTGCCGATGCGGCCGCGTTGAAGGCCAGGAGCGCCGCCAGCGCGAGCGGACAGGGTCGGTTGAATGGTCTTGCCATCGTCTGCTTTCGATGCGAACTGCAGGTCGGCAGGTCGGCAGGTCGAGGGCATGGCGCCTGGCGCCAGCAACTACGGACTTGCTTCCCTGCGCGAGGATTACCTCAATCAGGTTCAAAGGGACTTTCTCAGTCGCCTGGCCGCGGTCAGCGGCAAGACAACACCCCTAGCGAAGTGGCAGGACGAGCCTGCCAGCGGCACATTATGACCGCGATCCTGCTCAGCCTCGCGGGCCGCGCTGGCGCTTGCAGGCGCCAGCCCCTTGGCTGGCGTGCAGCTCCGCGCAGGTGGGGCTGCAGGTCCCGCTCAGGTTCCGAGCAACTGGCCACCATCGACGACCAGGACCTGGCCTGTCATCCAGCGCGCCTGGTTCGACGCCCGGAACAACGCCACCTCGGAGACCTCATCGGGCGTGCCCAGGCGGCCGAACGGGATGCTCTCGAGCACACGGTCGTACAAGGCCTCGCCGGCCAGTCTGCGCTGTTCCCAGGTGCCGCCGGGAAATTCGATCGAGCCCGGTGCGACGGCGTTCACGCGGATGCCCAGGCGCGCCAGCATCGCCGCCTGGCTGCCGGTGTAGCTGTTCATCGCCGCCTTCACCGCCGCACAAGCCGGCGACCGCGTCGACGGCCGCAGCGCCGAGATCGACGAGATGTGGACGATCGACGCGCCGGCGCCGGACTTCTCCAACCACGGCAGCGCGGCGTGCGTCGCGCGCACCATCGCCATCACGTCGACCGCCAGTCCGGCCGCCCAGCCGGCCTCGTCGTCGGTCATGCCGAAGCCCGACGCGTTGTTCACCAGCACGTCGATGCCGCCCAGCGCCTCGGCAGCCGACGGGCTGCCCAGGCGCGCCGCACTGAGCAAGGTCTGCAGGGCTCGATCGACCGCATGCCAGTCACTCCACTCGAAAGCAGCGTATTCGCTGTGGAGCCTGTTCGGCCACAACAACCCGGCTCGTGTGTCGGCGCGCTGGGCCGTGCCGGCGGGCCTGGCCGGGGGCATCTTCTCGACGATGTTCGGTACCGGCGGGCCGATCTACACGCTGTACCTGGCGCGGCGCGTGCACGACTCCAACCGGCTGCGCGCCAGCCTCGGCGCAATGATCCTGGGCTCGGCGATGCGGCTGGGGCTGTTCACCGGCAGTGGTTTCTACACGCAGGCAGGGCTGCTCGAGCTGGCGTTCGTCCTGCTGCCTTGCGCGCTGCTGGGCTACCTGATCGGCAGCCGGCTGCACGAACGGCTGCCGCAGGCACTGGTGCGGCGCGTGATCTGGGGCTTGCTGATGGTCAGCGGCATCAGTCTGCTGGGGAGCGGCCGGGCTGCAGGGTGAGACAGGGCGGC
>JANOJJ010000140.1:0-5963 GCA_031408155.1 Rubrivivax sp. | reverse complement strand
GAAAAGGCGATCGCGCAAGGCAGTGCGCAGGTGAAGGAAGAGATCGACCGCAGCCGCCACCAGATCGAGGAGCTCAAGCGCAAGGGCGACTTCAACAAGGTCGCCGAACTGCAGTACGGCAAGCTGCCCGAACTGGAAAAGCGGCTGAAGGAAGCTCAGGCCAAGGAGACCGGCAAGAAGGGCGGCGGCAAGGGTCCGCAACTGCTGCGCACCATGGTTGGCGCCGAAGAGATCGCCGAGGTGGTGTCGCGCTCGACAGGCATTCCGGTCAGCAAGCTGATGCAGGGTGAGCGCGACAAGCTGCTGCAGATGGAAGTCAAGCTGCACGAGCGGGTGGTCGGCCAGGACGAAGCCATCGTCGCGGTGGCCGATGCGATCCGGCGCTCGCGCGCGGGCTTGTCCGACCCGAACCGGCCCCTGGGCAGCTTCCTGTTCCTGGGCCCCACGGGCGTGGGCAAGACCGAGCTGTGCAAGGCGCTGGCCGGCTTCCTGTTCGACAGCGACGACCACATGATCCGCGTCGACATGTCCGAGTACATGGAAAAGCACAGCGTCAGCCGCCTGATCGGCGCGCCGCCGGGCTACGTGGGCTACGACGAAGGCGGGGCGCTGACCGAGGCCGTGCGCCGCAAGCCCTACAGCGTGCTGCTGCTCGACGAGGTCGAAAAGGCCCACCCGGATGTCTTCAACGTGCTGTTGCAGGTGCTCGACGATGGCCGCCTGACCGACGGCCAGGGCCGCACCGTGAACTTCAAGAACACGGTGATCGTGATGACCAGCATCCTCGGCTCGCAGTTGATCATGCAGATGGTCGGCGAGCCGACCGCGGACATCAAGGACGCGGTCTGGGCCGAGGTCAAGCAGCACTTCCGGCCCGAATTCCTCAACCGCATCGACGAGACGGTGGTGTTTCATGCGCTCAATCGCCAGCACATCCTGAACATTGCCAGGATCCAGTTGCGGCAACTCGAAGCGCGGCTGGACAAGCTGGAGATGAAGCTCGAGGTCTCGCCCGAGGCGCTGGCTGAACTGGCCAAGGTCGGTTTCGACCCCGTGTTCGGGGCCAGGCCGCTCAAGCGGGCGATTCAGCAACGCATCGAGAACCCGGTCAGCAAACTCATCCTGCAGGGCAAGTTCGGCCCCAGGGACGTGATTCCGGTCAATCTGACGGCTGGCGAGTTCAGCTTCGAGCGGGTCGTGCATTGAGGGCCCGCCGGGCCGGGCTGGTCGCAGCGCTCAGGGCGGATCGAAGCGCTGCAACTGGGCGCGCGCCAGGGCCACGTTGCCGGTGGCAGCGTCGAGCACGGCATGCAGCACCACGCCCGGGTTGCGTGGCAGCGAACGCAGCATCAGGTGGTGCGTGGTGTAGCTGACGGTGGCTTCGAGCACGGTATTGCCGGTACCCATCCTCGAGCCGATGTCCCCCGCCGTGGCCAGCAGCCGTTCACCCAGGGCCTGCAACACCTCGGCCGCCGGGCGGCCGCCGGCGTGGGCCAGGGCCTGACCATTGCTGCGGTCGAACACGCAGCAGCTGATCATGCCCTTGACGCTGGCGCAGCGCTGCACGTAGTCGAACCAGTTGACTCCGCTGCGCGTGCCCGGCTTGTCGGCGGCCAGGCCCATCGACTCGGTAGGGGCCTCGGAATCGTCGCCCATGCGCGGCGCCCCGGCCCTGGCGTCGACGGCGCCAGCGGGCACCACGCCGTCGAGCAGGTTCCAGCTGCTGCCGATGAAGGACCAGGCGTCGGTGGCGCGCGCCACGCGCGGTGCCACCTGCACCCGAATGCCGGTGGCCGAGAACGGCAGCGAAAAACCGCTGAGCGGCGCTGGCGCTCCGAGCGGGATCATCAGCATCTGGCGGTTCGGCCAACGTTCCTTGCCGACGGCGTCGATCAGCGGCTGCATGGCGGCGGCCAGCGCGTGCGAGGGCAGATCGCCGAACACCAGCACCGCCAGTCGCGCATGCGCGATCAGCACGCGCGCGATCAGATGGCGGGCGTGGGTGTCGGCGTCGACGTCGGTGCTGTAGACCCGCAGCGTGGAGCCGTCGGACCCGGCAATCTCGACGAACTGCAGCGTGGCCAGCGCCACGCCATGGCCCTGTCGGCGCACGGCCAGCCGGATCACCTTGCCGCTGCTGGCGGCCATCGACTGAAGCAGGCGCAGCGATGACGCCGTTCCCACGTCGTGCAAGGCGATGTACTGCGGCTCCAGGCGCTCGAATTCGCGTTCCAGCGCGGCTGCCGGTTCGTCGCTGATGAACAGTTCGACCTGCTCGTCGGTCAGGCGACGACCGATGTCACGGCTTTGTCCGAGGTAGGCATCGCGGTCGCGCACGATCTGCGTGGCCGGTGCGCTCAAGTCGTCGGCCTCGGGCCCGCGGTTGACCAAGCTGGAGTTTGGCGCTGGGTGTTGCATGGTGTGCTCGGGCATCATAGGCGCAAGCCCAGCCGGCGGAACTGCGGAACAACACTGGTTTCCTGCCTGGCTGGTGGTTCGTCAACCTCCTTCGTCGCATTCCCGACCAACACACGTCATGAACCCTGAACAACCCAGCCTGCCGCCGGTGGTGATCGTCGGTGCCGGCCTGGCCGGCCTGACCGTGGCGCTCGAACTCGCCGACAACCGTGCCGTGGTGGTGCTGGCCAAACGTGAACTCGACGAAGGCGCCACCGCGTGGGCGCAGGGGGGCATCGTCGGCGTGCTCGGGCTGGACGACAGCATCGAGTCGCATGTGCAAGACACCCTGGATGCAGGCGCGGGCCTGGTCGACGAAGACACGGCGCGCTTCATCGCCGAGCACAGCGCCGATGCCATCGAGTGGCTGGTGCGCGCCGGCGTCGGCTTTTCGCCCGACCCGGCGGGTCCGCTGGGCCTGCACCTCACGCGCGAGGGCGGCCACGCCGTGCGCCGCATCGCGCACGCCGCCGACGCCACCGGCAAAGCCATCCACGAAGCCCTGCTGGCGCGGGCCGTGGCGCACCCCAACATCACGCTGCGCCAGCGCTGGAGGGCGGTCGACCTGATCACGTCGCGCCATCTGCGGCGCGACGAGTCCGCGCGCTGTTACGGCGTCTATGCACTCGACATCGACCGCCGCCGGGTCGAGACGTTGGCCGCTGCGGCGGTGGTGCTGGCCACTGGTGGCGTGGGCAAGGTTTACCGCTACACCAGCAACCCCGACACCGCCACCGGCGATGGCATCGCGATGGCCTGGCGCGCCGGCTGCCGGGTCGGCAACATGGAGTTCATCCAGTTCCATCCGACCTGCCTGTATCACCCGCAGGAGCGCAGCATGCTGATCACGGAAGCGCTGCGCGGCGAAGGCGCGGTGCTGCGCCTGCCGGGTGTGGACGCTGAAGCTGCGCGCTTCATGCCTCGACACGACAGCCGGGGCGAACTGGCGCCGCGTGACATCGTCGCCAGGGCGATCGACTTCGAGATGAAGAAACATGGCCTCGACCATGTGTGGCTCGACGCGACGCAGCTGGGCGAGGTCTTCCTGAAGGAGCACTTCCCGACCATCCACGCGCGCTGTCTGGCGCTGGGGATCGACATCGCGCGCCAGCCCCTCCCGGTGGTGCCGGCAGCGCACTACACCTGCGGCGGCGTGGTCACCGACCTCGAAGGCCGGGCCGACCTGCCCGGCCTGTACGCGGTGGGCGAGGCCACCTACACCGGGCTGCATGGCGCCAACCGGCTGGCCAGCAATTCGCTGCTCGAATGCGTGGTGCTGGGGCGCACCTGCGCCGCACGCATCCTGGGCACGGCGCTGCCGGACCCGGAGCTGTTGCCGGACTGGGACGAAAGCAAGGTCGAAGACGCCGACGAACAGGTCGTCATCTCGCACAACTGGGACGAACTGCGCCTGCTGATGTGGAACTACGTCGGCATCGTGCGCACCACCAAGCGGCTCGAGCGCGCTTTGCACCGAATCAAGATGCTGCGTGGCGAGATCGACGACTACTACGCCAACTTCCGCGTCACGCGCGACCTGCTGGAGTTGCGCAACCTGGTCGATTGCGCCGAGCTGATCGTGCGCTCGGCGCTGCGCCGCCACGAAAGCCGCGGCCTGCACTTCAGCCGCGACTACCCCGAGGCTTTGCCGGTGAGCTTTCCGACCGTGCTGACGCGGCCGCCGCGCGGCAGCGGGCGGCCCTACGACTAGACCCTGGCGCGCATCGCCGTGCGCGCCTGCACGAAGCCGAAAGCGAACTCGACCGATTCGGTCACCAGGCGTTCGGTCTCGTTGCGTTCCTTCTCGGTCAGGTAGAAGGCGAAGTCCACCTGATGGCGGATGTAACGCGGCTGCAGGCGGTTGAGCGCGACACAGGCCACGTCGGCCAGCAGGTCAGGGTCATGGACCAGACCCGGGTACGCGCTGGCACCGGCGACAACGGCCTCGAAGACCGCGCGTTCGTTGGAGTTGCGGACCGACGTGAAGTCGACGTTCATGGCTTGGCCTCGGAGCAAAGGACTGGCGTGAAGTCTTATCGGCGTGCGTGGCTGCGGACTTGAAGCGCGCGCGCCTGCGTGCCGCTAGGCCGCCCCGATGTTCTTCACCAGCCCATGTATCGGTGCGGCCAGGCTGCCCGGATGGGCGGCCACGAAGCCGAGCATGCGCTCGATGCAGCCCAGCGCCTGGCTGCGCACGGGCTCGGGCACCTGGATCTCGCCGGCACCCTGCTCCAGGCAGGCCAGCACGCCTTGCAGCGCATTCATCGCCATCCACGGGCAATGTGCGCAGCTCTTGCAAGTCGCGCTGTTGCCGGCGGTTGGCGCCTCGATCAGCAGCTTTCCCGGCGCCAGCTGGCGCATGCGGTGCAGGATGCCGTTGTCAGTGGCCACGATGTAGGCCGGCGCATCGCCCTTGACCACGGCGTTGAGCAGTTGCGTGGTGCTGCCCACCACATCGGCCTGGTCGACCACGGCTTGCGGGGATTCGGGATGCACCAGTACCGCGGCTTCGGGGTGCTGCTGGCGCAGCAGTTCGAGCTCAAGGCCCTTGAACTCGTCGTGCACGATGCAGGCACCGTTCCACAGCAGCATGTCGGCGCTGGTCTGTTGCTGGATGTAGCGGCCGAGGTGCTTGTCGGGTGCCCACAGAATCGTCTGACCCTGGTCCTTCAGGTGCTGGACGATGGCTAGCGCGCAGGAACTGGTCACCATCCAGTCGGCGCGTGCCTTCACCGCGGCGCTGGTGTTGGCGTAGACCACCACCTGGCGGTCGGGGTGGGCGTCGCAGAACGCGCCGAACGCCTCGATCGGGCAGCCCAGGTCGAGCGAGCAGGTGGCGTCCAGGTCGGGCATCAGCACGCGCTTGTCGGGCGACAGGATCTTGGCGCTTTCGCCCATGAAGCGCACGCCGGCGACGATCAAGGTCCGGGCGCCATGGTCGCGACCGAAGCGTGCCATCTCGAGCGAATCGGCGACGCAACCGCCGGTCTCGAGCGCCAGGTCCTGCAGGTCGCCGTCGACGTAGTAATGCGCCACCAGCACGGCTTCGCGCTGCTCGAGCAGGCTGACGATGCGCGCCTTGTGCTCGGCCTTTTGCTCGCGGCTTAGCGAGGCCGGCACCTTGGCCCAGGCCTGCACGGTGCAACTGGCGCCGCTGGCGTCCTGGCGGGTGTAGTCGTAAAGCGCTTCGTTCATGGTGGTCGGTGTCGGCACGGGGGCCTCATCGTAGCCGCGGCCGCCATGGCCGTTGCGGCTCGGGTCTTGCTGCCCGCCAAGCGGCTCGGCGGCCCTGGCCTGTTTTGGACAAGAATCGACCGCTCAGCGCAACCCTGGCGCGTGGCGCCGACCTGCCGTGCAGGCCTGCCGATCCACCGCTGCCCTTGATGACCATCCTTGCTGCACACCCCCCGCTGCGCGACGACGTCGGCACCATCGGCCTGGTCAGCGTGGCGCATGGGGCGTCGCATTTCTGCCAGTTGATCGTGCCGCCGCTGTTCCCGTGGATC
>JANOJJ010000135.1:0-3086 GCA_031408155.1 Rubrivivax sp. | reverse complement strand
GCCTGGTGCGCGAGTTCGACCTCGACTTCGTGATCACGAGCGAACGCGAATGGGCCTGTTATGCCGAACTGCCTGGCGTATCGATCTGCCAGTTGCAGCGCCGCGAAGGCATCGACGCCGTGTTCGTCTCGCGCTGGGCGTGGGACGGCCGCGCCCGCCGGCGTGAGGACGACCCTGGGCGGCGCTTTCCGGCGGCCGACGCGCAGCCGGTGCTTGACGACGCGCCATGACCGAGCCCGACGCTCGACTGCAGCGCCTGCTCGGCGGCGATGCGCTGGCAGCCTTGCGCCAGCGCTTGCGCCGGGCCTATGAAAACTCGCCGCTGGACGCACCGCCGCGCCGCTTGCACCTGGTCCGGCTGCAGGCTCACGAGCGCGAAGCGCTGGCAGCGCTGCTCGGCCGGGCGCCGCGGCTGGCGGCGTCGATGCAGCTCGAGCTGCCGGCCATCGACACCGCGCTGCAGGCGGCCGGCCTGGCGGCGGGCTTGCGCGCCGCGCTCGAACAGCTCGACGGCGCGCTCGGCGACCGGCTGGCCGAGCGGGCCGCGCACGCCGCGGGCTGGTTGGCCGTGCAGCACAGTGTGTCGCACGCCGGCTTGAGTGGATTGCTGCAGCTACCGCAGGGCCTGGGCCTGCTCAGGCGATTGGCACGCCAGGACAGCGCAGTCGCCTGCACCCTGTGCGCCCAGGCGCAAGCCGTGCTGCAGGTCTTGCCGGCGGCCGGCACGCCGCGCGCACGGCTGGCCGCCACTCAGCTCGGCAATGCCCATGCGCTGGACGATGGCCAGCCGCTGGCCACGCTGGTGCTGGCGGCCCTGCACGCGGCGCGCGCCGACGACGCCGGCGCTGAGCCCGAAAGCCGCCGCGCCGCCTGGGCCGCCGTGGGCGTGAGCGTCAACGAGCTGGCGCGCCCTGCGCTGTGGCTCAACCTGCTGCGCGCCGACGGCGAGCCGCACTACGCGTCGCTGCGCCAGTTGCTGCGTTGCCCGCCGATCTGGCCGCGATCCGAACGGTCGGTGTTCGTGTGCGAGAACCCGAACCTGGTGGCTATTGCCGCCGATGCGCTGGGCGAACGCTGCGCTCCGCTGGTCTGCACCGACGGCATGCCCGCGGCGGCCCAGCGCGCGCTGTTGGCGCAACTGCAGGGGGCCGGCGCGCGGCTGCTCTACCACGGCGACTTCGACTGGCCGGGCCTGGTCATTGCGCAGCGGGTGCTGGCCGACTTCAGCGCCGCGCCCTGGCGCTTGGGCGTTGCCGACTACCGGCAGGCCTTGCTCGACGCGCCGCACCATGCACTGCGCGGCAGCCCCCAGCCGTCGCCGTGGGACCCGGGCTTGAGCGCCGCAATGCAGCGCGACAATTGCGCCGTGGCCGAAGAGTCGGTGGCCGAGCGGCTGCTCGGCGACCTGGCCGCAGGCTGAGGACAGCGCCACCGTGCAACAACTCGACATCTTCAACGACAGCGCCGAACGCATGCGGCTGAACGACCTCGCTGTGGCAATCGGACGCGACGACGCGGCTGCTGCGCTGGCTGCAGCGGCGGCGCTGGCGGCCGAATTCCCGGACAACGTGCATCAGCCGGCGGCCGCGCTGCTTATCGACGCGCTGGCCGCCGCGCCCGCTGAGTCGGTCTTGCCGGACCTGGCCACCGCCGGTCGGGCCCGCGCCCATCTCGAGCAGCATCTGGCCGCCGCCGCGCGCGACCTGCTCGGCGCCGCCGACGCCGCACCCTGGCTGGTGCGGCGCTGGCGGGCGCTGGCACAGCGCGCCCAGGGGTTGCCGTTCGAACGCGAGCACAGCCAGGGCCACGCCGCAGCGCTGTGGCTGCAGGCCGGCGCCTGGGCCGAAGCGGCCGACGCGGTGCAGCAGATCGAATCCTGGCGCCGCCTGCCGCAAGCGCTGGGCTGGATGGCCGAGGCCCGCTGTCGCGGCGCCGGGCTCGACGCCGGCTGGCCTTTGTTGGCCGAACTCTGCTGGCTTGCACCGGCTCGCGTGCCGGCGCTGCTGCAGGCCCTGGCCGAGCCGCGGCTGCACCAGTCGGCGCAGCGCTTCGAGCGCGAACTCGATCTCGAGCTCGACCACGAGCCCGACGGCGCCGCGTGGCTGCCGGCCTGGCTGGTCGTCGATCAGCCGCTGCTGGCCGAGCCGCTGGCGCTCGCCCAAGCGGTTGGCGGCAGCGCCGCCGAGCGCGCCTTCAGGCTGGTGGCGGCCTTGATCCGGCTCGAACGCCAGGGGCGCCACCATGACGTGGTGGCGCACCGCAAGCAACTGCGTGACCTGCAACCGGCGCTGTTTGCGCTGTACATGAAGTCGCGTTGACGCACGATCCCCCAATCGGCGCACAGGGTCAAAAGCCTTCTTCCACCAGTTCGGCCGCGCGGATCAGCGCACGTGCCTTGGCCTCGGTCTCCTTCCATTCCATCTCGGGCACCGAATCGGCCACCACGCCGGCCGCGGCCTGCACGTACAGCGTGTGGTCCTTGACGATGCCGGTGCGGATGGCGATCGCCAGGTCCATGTCGCCGGCATAGCTCAGGTAGCCGCAGGCGCCGCCGTAGATGCCGCGCTTGACCGGCTCGAGCTCGTCGATGATCTCCATCGCGCGAATCTTGGGCGCACCGCTCAAGGTGCCGGCCGGGAAGGTGGCGCGCAGCACGTCGAGGTTGCTCAAACCCTCCTTCAGCAGCCCCTCGACGTTGCTGACGATGTGCATCACGTGCGAATAGCGTTCGATCGCGAAGGCCTCGGTCACCTTCACGCTGCCGATGCGGGCAATGCGGCCGATGTCGTTGCGCGCCAGGTCGATCAGCATCAGGTGCTCGGCGCGCTCTTTCGGGTCGGCCGTCAACTCGGCTTCCAGGTCCCGGTCGCGCTCGGGCGTGGTGCCGCGCGGCCGCGTGCCGGCCAGCGGGCGGATGGTGACCTTGTCGCCGTCGGGCGTGTGCTCGTGGCGGACCAGGATCTCGGGGCTGGCGCCGACGATCTGGAACTCGCCCATGTCGTAGAAGTACATGTAGGGCGACGGATTGAGCGTGTAGTCGCCGCCCTGCGCCGTGATGATGATGTCACATTGCTTCAAGATGGAAA
>JANOJJ010000119.1:0-1796 GCA_031408155.1 Rubrivivax sp. | reverse complement strand
GGCACGACCTCGATCACGTCCTGTTCCTCGTTCAGGAACGACAGCCAGCGCGGCTGCGCCTCCTCGGTGACGACGATGTGCACCTCGCCGCCGCGCGGCAGGTGCGGGCCGGCCAGCGCCTGCGCCTCGCGCAGCAGGCGGGCATTGGCCGCTGCCGGCCGCTCGGCGTGTCGCACGTCGCGGTAATTGGGGTTGCGCGCCAGCACGATGCGCGAACTGCGCTTCCATTCCTTGAGCACGAAAGGACCGGTGCCCACCGGGTGGTCGCCGATCTTGTCGCCATAGGCTTCGACCACCTCGCGCGCCACCGCGCCGGTAAACGACGGGTCGGCAAAGTACTGCAGCAGGCGCGGGCTGGGCTGGCTCAGCCTGATCTGGAAGGTGTAGCGGTCGAGCGCCTTCAGGCCGTCGACCTCGCGGTCGTAGTCGAAGGGCAGCTTGCCGGCCAGCGTCTCCTTGCGCAGCTCCGACAGGCCGAGGATGCCGGCGCTTTCGAGGATGTAGAGGTTGGAACTCTTCCAGCGCGGGTCATAAAAGCGCTTCAGGCTGTAGACGTAGTCGGCCGCGGTCAGTTCGCGCCTGGCGCCCTTGAAGGCCGGATCGTCGGCAAACAGGATGCCGGGCTTGAGACGGAAGGTGAAGGTCTTGAAGTCGGCGCTGACCTCGGGCATCCCGGCCACGGTGTTGGGGCGCATGCGCGCCGGCTGCGCCATGTACTCGAATTCGAGCGGCGCTTCGAGCAGTCCGGCGATGACGGTGCGCGAGTACAGGTCGCTGACGTAGGCCGGATCGAAGCTGGTTTCGGCAATCGGGAAGGCGTAGCGCAGGATCTTGGGGCCGGTCGCGGCGCGGGCGGCCGACAGCACCCCCGACAGCACCAGCGTGCAGGCCAGCGCGACGGCGATCAAGCGCGCCCGACCAGGAGCGCCGGCAGCCAGGGCGCGTCGCAGGGCGCTGCGGTGCAAGGTGGGCATCGATCGTCTCCGGTCCAGGGCTTCAGGGCGAGCGCGCGGGCGGCGGGAGCTCGAAGTCTAGGGCCGCGGGACAGCGCCCGCTGCTCCACAAAACCCTGGCGCGCCCTGGCCATCGCTGCGCTGTCGCGGGGGAAACCACCGGCCGCAACGCCCGAAAGCGGCCCCTACACTCGCCCATCAAGAACTGGAGCCCCAGCCACCAGCCGCGGGGCCGATGGAGTACCCGACCGACATGGCCGCCTACCTGATCCGCCGCCTGTGGCAGATGATTCCGACGCTGGCCGGCGTGGTGCTGCTGGTGTTCTTCCTCTTCAAAACCTTTGGCGGTGACCCGGCCGAGGTGCTGGGCGGCCTGAACGCCAGCAAGGAACAGATCGACGCCATCCGCCAGCAGCTCGGCCTGAACGAGCCGGTGTGGGTGCAGCTGTGGATCTTCGTGCGTCAGATCGTCACCTTCGACTGGGGCAAGAGCTGGGCCACCAATGAAGCGGTCAGCAACCTGTTTGCCACCCGCTTGCCGGCCACGCTGACGGTGATGGTGCCGATCCTGGTGCTCGACGTGCTGCTGGCGTTGCCGATTGCGATGTGGGTGGCCTACCGCCGCGGCAGCCTGACCGACCGCACCATCATGGTGGTGACCACGGTCGCGCTGTCGATCAGTTTCCTGGTCTACGTCATCGTCGGCCAGTACGTGTTCGCGTTCCAGCTCGGCTGGTTTCCGGTCCAGGGCTGGAGCGACAGCACGCTGACCAACCTGATCACCTACGTGCCGCTGCCGGGCTGCTGGCGGTGATGGTGGGGGTGGCGCCGCAGACGCGGCTG
>JANOJJ010000107.1:0-2954 GCA_031408155.1 Rubrivivax sp. | reverse complement strand
TGAACGAGCCCAGGCCCTTCCTGTGGACCGAGGCCAGGATGGTCGCCTCGAGCGACGCGAAAACGGCCTTGACGGCCTTGATCTCGACCGCAGCCAGTTCGGCCAGGTGGGCAACCAGTCCGGTCTTGTTGAACGCGGTCTTGATCGGCTTGATGCTCGCAGCGGCCTTGGCCGGTGGCGCAGCCTTGACGGCCTTCTTTGCTGGAGCCGCCTTCTTGGCCGGTGCCGGGGTCGCGATCTTTTTTGCAGTTGCCATGGATTGCCTTGAAGTGGGGGATTGAACAGAACCCCTGTCGGCGGGGCGGGCGCATTCTAGGCGCGACGGCGTCCGTTCCTTGGTCAGCTCGATTGCCGGCTGCCCCGGGGCCTCAGCGTGCAAGGCCACCAGCGCGGCCAGTCGGTCGGCGCCAGCACGGGCCTGTCAGGCGCGCAGCAGCTCGGCGGCGTGCGCCCGCCGTGACCGGCTGGCGCACCACCAGCCGACGGCAGCGGCCACGGCGGCGGCCCAGAACACGGCGCTAAAACCGAACTGCGTGCTCAGCCAACCACCTCCCACGCCGCCCACTACGCCCGAGCTGCCGTAACCCAGCACGGTGTACAAGGCCTGGCCACGGCCGCGCAGCGGGCCTGGGAAGTGGCGTGCGATCAGCGTGATGCAGGCGGCATGCTGGGCCGCGAAGGTCACTGCGTGCAGCGCCTGCGCCAGCAACAGCACGACGAGATGGCCACCGAACGCCGCGGTGGCGGCAAAGCGCAGCACCGAGATCGCGGCGGCCCATTGCAGCCAGGCATGCGGCGGCAGGCGGTCGAAGATCCGGCCCTGCCACCAGAAGAACACGATTTCGGCTGCCACCGACACCGCCCACAGCAGGCCCACGGTCGACTTGGCCATGCCGCGCGCGTCGAGGTAGAGCGAGAAGAATGTGTACAGGCTGGTGTGCGCCAGCACGGTGAAGAAGATCGACGCGAAGAACCAGGCCACCGCCGGACGGCGCAGCACGCTCAACACGGCGGGGACACGTTGATGGTCGTGGCCGGGATCGGCACCGCGCGGCAGGCGCATTGCCGTCGCCAGCAACAGCCCGTACATCAGCACCACCAGCGCGGGAAAGAGGCTCAGTCCAGCGTCCTCGAGCAGCACGCCAAACAGCAGCACGGCGGCGATAAAGCCGAACGACCCCCACACACGCACGCGGCCATAACGGCCGCTGTCCAAGCCGGCGTCGGTGCTGAGGTGGCGCGCCAGCGTGGCTTCGGTCAGCGGCACCACGCCGCCATTGGCCAGGAACAGCAGCGTGGTGCACACCGCCACCGCCGCATAACCCCGCGCCCACAAAAAGCCGGCCGCGGCCAGCACCGACAACAGCGTGGCCAGCTGCACCAGGCGAACCCGCTGCCCGCCACGGTCACCGAACCAGCCCCAGCCATAGGGCGCGATGACGCGTGACCAGGCCTGCAGCGACGCGATCGTGCCGATGGCCAGGGTGGAGAATCCCAGCTCCTTGAACCACAGCGGGGCGAACGGGTTGAACGAACCGATGGCCGCGAAGTAGCAGAACCAGAGCGCGCCGAAGGCGCCCAGCCGGGGCGCCGCGGCCATCAATCCGGCTGCCGGCCGGCAATCGGGGGCAGCGGCAGCGCAACGTCACCGCACTGCGCACGGTGGCGCAGCACGTGGTCCATCACCACCAGCGCCAACAGGGCCTCGGCGATGGGCGTGGCGCGGATGCCGACGCAGGGGTCGTGGCGGCCGAAGGTTTGCACCGTGGTCGGCTCGCCGGCGCGGTCGATCGAGGCGCGCGGCGTGCGGATCGAACTGGTCGGCTTGATCGCCAGTCGCACCACCAGATCCTGCCCGGTGGAGATGCCACCCAGCACGCCGCCGGCGCGGTTGCTGGCAAAGCCGTCGGGCATCAACTCGTCACCATGGCTGCTGCCACGCTGTGCCACGACCGCGAAGCCGTCGCCGATCTCCACCCCCTTGACGGCGTTGAGTCCCATCATGGCCCAGGCGATGTCGGCGTCGAGCCGGTCGTACAGCGGCTCGCCCAGGCCCACCGGCACGCCCGAGGCGCGCACCTCGATGCGCGCGCCGCAGGAGTCTCCCGCCTTGCGCAGCGCGTCCATGTGCGCCTCGAGCTGCGCGATCAGGCTGGTGTTGGCGGCGAAGAAGGGGTTGTGCGGGATGTGCTCGGCGCCTTCGAACGGGATCTCGATCTCGCCCAGCGCGCTCATCCAGCCGCTGAAGGTGGTGCCGTGCCGTTCACGCAGCCACTTGCGCGCCACCGCGCCGGCGGCCACCGTAGGCGCCGTCAGTCGCGCCGACGCCCGCCCACCGCCGCGCGGGTCGCGCAGCCCGTACTTGCGCCAGTAGGTGTAGTCGGCATGGCCGGGGCGAAAGGTGTCGAGCAGGTTGCCGTAGTCCTTGCTGCGCTGGTCGGTGTTGCGGATCAGCAGGCCGATCGGGGTGCCGGTGGTGCGCCCTTCGTACACGCCCGACAGGATCTCCACCGAGTCGGGCTCGTTGCGCTGCGTCACGTGGCGGCTGGTGCCGGGGCGGCGGCGGTCGAGTTCGAACTGGATGTCGGCCTCGCTCAGTGCCATGCCCGGCGGGCAACCGTCGATCACGCAGCCGATGGCCGGGCCGTGGCTTTCGCCGAAGTTGGTGACGCGGAACAGTTCGCCGAAGGTGGAGCCGGACATGGATCGCGGGCGCGGTTGACGCCGGTCAGGCCCTCAGGCCGCGGGCTCGGTGTTGTCGGCCTCGGGCCAGTCGCGGATGTAGGCCTTGAGCATGCGGTTCTCGAAGTCCTGCGCGTCAACCACGGCCTTGGCCACGTCGTAGAACGAGATCACGCCCATCAGGGTGTGATGGTCGAGCACCGGCAAGTAGCGCGCGTGGTTCTGCAGCATCATGCGCCGTACCTCGTCGATCTCGGTCTCGGGGGTGCAGG
>JANOJJ010000069.1:0-5137 GCA_031408155.1 Rubrivivax sp. | reverse complement strand
GCCACGTGAGGCGTTACGACCACGTTGTCCATGTGCAGCAGCGGGTTGTCCGGCGACGGCGGCTCCGGGTCGAAGACATCGAGCGCGGCTCCGGCCAGGTGGCCATCCCGGAGCACGCTGAGGAGGGCCGCTTCGTCGACGATGGGCCCGCGGCTGACGTTGATGAAATAGGCGCCCCCCTTCATCAGTCGTAGTTCGCGATCGCCGATCAGGCGCCGGGTCTCGGGCGTCAATGGCACGTGGACGGACACGAAATCGGCCTGGCCGAGCAGCGCATCCAGGCTGGGAGCGGCGGTCACCCCCTCGTAGCCGGCCGGGATCTGGTCGACGAACGGATCGAACACGATAACCCGCATGCCAAGGCCCGCGGCGCAGATCTGGCTGACGCGTCGGCCGATCCGCCCGAAACCGACGACACCGAGCAGGCTACCGCGCACTTCCCGTCCTTCCAGGGCCGCCCGCGTCCACGGAAGGTTGGCGCGCAGGTGCGCGCTGGATCCCTGCAGATTCTTCGCGATGGCGAGCAGCAGCGTCACGGTGTGTTCGGCGGTGCTCTCCGTCGGTCCGTCGGGCGTGTTGACCGCCAACACGCCGTGAGCGGTGCATGCCGCCACATCCACCTGCTCGTAGCCGATGCCCACCCTGGCCACCATCTTCAGGTTGGCCCCTGCCTGGGCCAGGAACGCTTCGTCCACGACGCTCGCCCCGGTCACCGCCACGTCCGCATCCGGCAGGTCCTCCAACGTTCCCTCGGTCGTGACGATCGCCATGCGTTGCAGACGGGCCAGGGGGGCCGGACTCAGCGCCACCTCGGTCCACACCCTCGGCGTCGGGCGCGGCCCGACCTGTTGGCGTCGAGCTGGCCCTTGGACTTGCCCAGCTCGACCAGCTGCTCGAAGCTGGCGCTGCTGCTGACCTCGCCGGTCTTTTGCGCTGCGCGCACCGAGCGCGACAAGGCATAGAACTCGGTGGTGTAGCGGCGCACGTCGTCGGGGCTCGACACCACGATGCGCACCGGGCGCCGCAGGTGGTTCTCGATCTCGGTCACCCAGCCGATGTCGAACGGCTCGGCGGTGGCGATGGTCACTTCGCTCGGGCTGACCTTGACCGGCAGCGCACGGCGGGTCTCGGCGTACTGCACGGGCATGACGTCGGCCACGAGACCGACATCGGCCTTGAGCGGATCAATGCGCAGGTAGGGCAGCCTGGCGCGCCCGGCCAGCCATTCGGTCAGCGCTTCGACATCCAGCGCCTTGCCGGCCGCCGCCGCATCGCTGCGCACCAGGTCGGCGCCGCCCAGCCGCACCAGCGCGTGCAGGCTCGAGCCACCGGCCGACAGCCGGCGCGCGACACGCACGACGTCGGCCGCAGTGATCCAGCCGTCGCCTTGCAGCCAGTCGAGTAGCTGCCGCCACTCGAGCCGGCCCTGCGGCGCCGACGCGGGCGCGGCCGGCGCCGGCGGTGACAAACCCGTGCGTTCGGTACGGCGGGGTGAAGGCGTTGTGCTCATCGACAGGCTGCCAGTGGGATCAAGCTCGATAGGGGCGCACCATGCGCAGCCAGCGACGTGCCGCAAGGCCCAGGCTGCCAAAGCGCTGCTCGATGGTAGCCGCCCGCTGCTGCAGCTCTTCGCGCCCCGGCACGAGCACATCGCGGCCGGCCACGACCACCGTGTTGCCTTCGCGCGTGGGGCGCAGGCTCCAGACCTGGTCGGTGCCGAACACGGCCGCGATGCGTGCGGCGCTGTCGACAACGCTGGCGTGGCGGCCGAACAGGTTGACGCTCATCACGCCACCGGGCTCGAGCACGCTCCGGCAGCCGGCGTAGAAGGCCTCGTCGTCGAGCACCGGGGCTGCAGCTTCGTGGTCGTACAGGTCGACATGCAGCAGCCGCGCCGTGGCCGGCTCGGCCGTGGTCTGCAACCATCGCATCGCATCCATGCGCACGATGGCCAGCCGCGGATCGTGCTCGGGCAGCACGAACCACAGCCGGCAGGCATTGATCACCAGCGGGTTGATCTCCACTGCCGTGGTCCGCAGTCCCAGTTGCTGTAGCGTGAAACGCGTGATCGCGCCCGCACCCAGTCCCAGCTGTACCGCCTGACCCTGGCCCAGTGCGGCCGTCGGCAGCCACAGCAGGCTGGCCAGCATACGCTGTACGTAATCCAGCTCCACCACCTGCGGCTTGCGCAGGCGCATCGCACCCTGGATCCAGATCGAGTCCAGATGCAGGTAGCGCACGCCGTCGTGCTCGGAAATCGTCACCGGCGGTAGGTCGGGCAGGGTCGGGCCGGAGGGTGGCGCTGCAGCGTTGGGTCGGGGCGAAGGCATGGCACGCAAGGCTACCCCAGCAAAGATGCCTGCTCGAACGCCGCTTGCCAGGCAGCGCACTTGCGCTCGAAGCTCCAGCTGGCGTGGGCAGCACTGGTCGACGGCAGCCGCAGCACCGGCAGCCCGAGCGCGCGCGTCACTCGCATGGTGCGCGCCGACTCGCCGCCGTTGTGCGCGATCAGGGCCAACTGCGGCAACCTGGCCACCAGGCCGGGCAGATCGTTCAGCTCGGCAGCGCTGATGTCGGCGTCCAGGCTGCCGGGACGGCGGCAGCAGGCATACACGTCCCAGATCGCCAGGCCACGGTCGCGCACCCAGGCCACGCGCTGCGGGTACGGCCACTCGGTCAGAGGCTGCCGCCACAACGCCGCCAGGATCGGCCAGAACTGGTTGCGTGGATGGGCGTAGTACTGCTGCGCAGCCAGCGAAGCCTGGCCCGGAAAGCTGCCCAGCAGCAACAGCCGAGTGCCCGGCCCGGCGATCGCTGCCAGACCCTGCAGCAGCGGCTCAGGCATGCGCGGGTTGCAGCCGCGGCAAGGCGCAGCGCACGTTGGCCGAGGTGACCTGCGCCGTCTGCTCCAGGCTCCAACCGCGCAGCGCGGCCAGCGACTCGGCGATGCGCGGCAACTCGGCCGGCGCGTTGCGGCTGTTCTGGCCGGCGGCGCGCTCGTCCGCACGGCGGTACAGCCAGTGCGGTGGGATGTCGGGTGCGTCGGTCTCCAGCACCAGCGCCTGTTCCGGCACGGTGCGGGCCAGATGGCGGATCTGCAGCGCACGCTCGAAGGTCAGGCTGCCACCGAAGCCGAGCTTGAAGCCGAGCTCGACGAAGATCTGCGCCTGCACCGCGCTGCCGTTGAAGGCATGCGCGATGCCGCCGGCCACCGGCACGCGGCGCAGGCCAGCCAGCACGCTGTCGGCCGACCGTCGCACATGCAGGATCACCGGCAACGCGGCGGCGCGCGCGAGTTTCAGCTGCGCAAGGTAGTAGCGTTGCTGGCGATCGCGGTCCAGCCCGGCAACGAAGTGGTCGAGGCCGATTTCGCCCACGGCCACCAGCAATGGGTCATCGCGCCAGGCCAGCAGTGCGTCGCGCAGGCGATCGAGGTCGTCGTCGAGCGCCCGCTCCACGACTAGCGGGTGGATGCCCAGTGCGTAGGCGAATCCGGTCTCGTGCGCCAGCCGGCGCAACGCTTCGAAGTGCGTCACCTGCACTGCCGGCATCACGATCTGGGTGACACCGGCGGCCCGGGCCGCAGCCACCACGGCAGCACGGTCAGGATTGAACTCGGGCGCGTCGAGGTGGCAGTGCGAGTCGATCCACATGGTGCGCGCAATGATGCCAGCGCGGCCGCCTGCACCCACCGTCGCAACGTGATACCGTTGTTCGCAGTCTTTTTCCACGCCGCACCGGCGGCCCCGGCCGATCATGAGCAAGGCACCGCTTTACAGCCGCTCCCGTCGCCACCCGGCGTCTGCTGCTGGCGCTGCGTCGGATGTTGCTGCGCCCGGTGCAGCGTCGGCTAAGACCACCGGCGGCAACGGTGCAGCCGCTGACGCCGCTGTCGCCAGCGCAGGCGCGCGACCGTCACGCCGGTCCGGCCTGCAGGCCTGGGCCGGCCGGCATCCGATTCCGCTCGCTGCCCTGGCCGCTGCCCTGTTCGCCACCCTGGCCCTGCTGCTGGTACTGGGCGTGCGCCCGGGCCAGCGCGTGATCACACAGCACGACATCGACCAGGCCGTGCGCGCCTCGCTCGAGAAAGAACCGCTGCCTTCGGCCGCGGCCAGGGCCTACGAAGCCATCGCGCCGTCGGTGGTGCGCGTGGTCGGCCTGATGAACGACAGCGACAGCGGCGAGGACGACGCCGAGCAGCGTGCGATGGAGCGCAGCCTGGGCACCGGCGTGGTGATCATCGACAACGGCACCATCCTGACCAACCTGCACGTGGTGGTCGGCAGCAAGAAGGTGAAGGTGCGCTTTGCCAACGGCCACGAGAGCGAAGCCCTGCTCATCGGCACTCAGCCCGAGAACGACCTGGCCGTGCTCAAGGCCGCCAGCCTGCCCGACGACCTGCAGGCCGCGACCATGCGCTCGACCGCCGACCTGCGCTCCGGCGACGAGGTGATCGCGGTCGGCCACCCGTTCGGCATCGGCCCGTCAGTCAGCGCCGGCGTGGTGTCGGGCCTGCGGCGCGAGTTCCGCTCGCCCGAGGGCGAGAAGAAGCTCACCAACCTGATCCAGTTCGACGCCGCCGCCAACCCCGGCAACAGCGGCGGCCCGCTCGTCACGATGGACGGCCATGTGGTCGGCATCGTCACCGCCATCCTCAACCCGAGCGAGCAGCGCACCTTCATCGGTATCGGCTTTGCCGTGCCGATCGAGAATGCCGCGGCGGCTGCCGGCATGCCGCCCTTCTGAAAAAAAGTCGCCCAAGGACAAGCAGACCGAATCCACTGCCCACCAGATGGAGCGCATCCTCTACGAGGTCAAGCGCGTCGTTGTCGGGCAAGACCGCTTTCTCGAACGCGTGCTGATCGCGATGCTGGCGCAAGGCCACCTGCTGGTCGAAGGCGTACCCGGACTGGCCAAGACGCTGACCGTCAAGACGCTGGCACGCACCATGCGCGGCAGCTTCAAGCGCATCCAGTTCACGCCCGACCTGGTGCCGGCCGACCTGGTGGGCACGCGCATCTACAACCAGAAAAGCGGCGCCGCTCCGGAATCGCGGGTCAGCCCGGCAGCCGCAAGCCGATGTGGGAACTCCTCGTCAGCGGCCAGGAACAGCTCGAACGGTGCGCCATCCTGGATC
>JANOJJ010000064.1:0-1847 GCA_031408155.1 Rubrivivax sp. | reverse complement strand
GCCAGTTCGTCCAGCCAGCGCCCGGCCGCGGCCGGCTGCGCGCGCGACCAGGCCACCAGCGTGCGCGAGGCCATGCGCGCCGTGTCCTGTTGCAGCACGGTCGACGACGCGGTGTAGGGGTAGCAGTCCTGGCAGACGTTGCTGTGCAGCCGGGCCGCGTCCAGCAGCGCCAACGTTTCGCGCGAGCGGCCGAAGTTGGCACGACCGATGACCTTGTGATGCGAGATCACCTGACGCAGGCCCAGCGCGTCGGCGATGGCGATCGCTTCGCGCATCGACTCCAGCACCTGCGCCCCTTCGTCGCGGATGTGCGAGGCGATCAGCGCGCCGCTGCCGCGCAGCGGCTCGCACACGGTGCGGATCTCGTCGGCGGTGGCTGCCGCCGCAGGCGCGTAGTAGGTGCCGGTGGACAGGCCGATCACGCCGGCGTGCAAGGCCTCGACCACCAGCGCCTGCATGCGCGCCACCTCGGCCGGCGTGGCCGCACGGTCCAGCGCTGACATCGCCACCACGCGCAGGCTGGTGTGGCCTACGAGCGCGGCCACGTTGATCGACGGCGGCGCGGCCTCGAGCGCGGCGAAGTAGGCGGCGAAGGAATCGAAGCGCTGGTCCGCTCCGTTGGCCACCAGGTTCAGCGGCGGCACCGCTTCATGCGTGCCCAGCGGCGCCAGGCTGATGCCGCAGTTGCCGGTGACCACGCAGGTGACGCCCTGGCTCAGCTTGGGCGCCATCGACGGGTCGGCCAGCAGCAGCCGGTCGTCGTGGGTATGTACGTCGATGAAACCCGGCGCCAGCGCCAGGCCGTGCAGGTCGATCGTCTGGTCGGCCTGGGACGGGTCGAGCACGCCGACAGCCGCGATGCGGCCGTCGCGCAGGGCCACGTCGGCCCGCCGCCGCGGCGCACCGCTGCCGTCGAAAAGCGTGGCGCTGCGCAGCATCAAATCGAAAGCAGGCATCTCGGTAGCACCCCCTATGGATTGATCGGGTCGTCTGGCTCATTGTGACGGTGCGTGCAAACCACCCGTCGGTGCAGGCGCACCAGGTCGACACAGCCGAGCCCTGACTTGGACAATGTTCGCAACGCAGCGGCACGCCATCGCGGCAACGGGTCTTGCTGACTCACTGCGCGAAAAGCCGGCGCAAGAGGCGCACCACCGTCGGCGCACTTCAACCACCACAGGACGACACCACCATGAACCTTGGCTTCCCGATCTTCCGCGGCCCGCTGCAACGGGCTGCCCTGGCCCTGGCACTGGCCGCCGGCCTGGGGTTGAGCGGCCCCGTGCTGGCGCAAGGCAAGGTGCTGAAGTTCGTACCCGAGGCCGACCTGCGCAGCCTGGACCCGATCTGGACCACCGCCTACATCACGCGCAACCACGGCTACATGGTCTACGACGTGCTGTTCGCCACCGACGCAGCGTTCAAGCCGCAGCCGCAGATGGTCGACAAGTTCGAACTCAGCCGCGACAACCTGAGCTACACCTTCACGCTGCGCGACGGGCTGAAGTTCCACGACGGCGCGCCGGTGCGATCGGCCGACTGCATCGCGTCGATCGAACGCTGGGCCAAGCGCGACGTGTTCGGCCAGCGCCTGGCCGACATGACCGAAAGCTGGACGGCGGTCAACGACAAGACCTTCCGCCTCAAGCTGAAGAAGCCCTTCGCCTACGTGATCGAGGCGCTGGCCAAGCCGTCGTCGAACGTGCCCTTCATCATGCCCGAGCGCATCGCCAAGACCGATGCCTTCACCGCCATCACCGACGCCACCGGGTCGGGCCCGTTCAAGCTGCGATCAGGCCCGGAACCCGGCGGATCGTCCGTCGGACCGGGCCCGGCGTCAAGCGCCG
>JANOJJ010000048.1:0-1911 GCA_031408155.1 Rubrivivax sp. | reverse complement strand
CGCCGCTGGCGTCCTGGCGGGTGTAGTCGTAGAGCACTTCGTTCATGGTGGTCGGTGTCGGCACGGGGGCCTCATCGTAGCCGCGGCCGCCATGGCCGTTGCGGCTCGGGTCTTGCTGCCCGCCAAGGCTCGGCGGCCCAGGCCTGTTTTGGACAAGAATCGACCGCTCAGCGCAACCCTGGCGCGTGGCGCCGACCTGCCGTGCAGGCCTGCCGATCCGCCGCCGCCCTTGATGAGCATCCTTGCTGCACACCCTGCGCTGCGCGACGACGTTGGCATCATCGGCCTGGTCAGCGTGGCGCATGGGGCGTCGCATTTCTGCCAGTTGATCGTGCCGCCGCTGTTCCCGTGGATCGGTGCCGCCTTCAGCCTGAGCAATACGCAACTTGGCCTGCTGATGTCGGCCTACTTCATCGTGTCGTGCGGCGGGCAGGCGGTGGCCGGCTTCGTGGTCGACCGCTTCGGCCCCCAGCGGGTGCTGTTCGGCGGCCTGTTCCTGGTCGGGCTGGCGGCGCTTGGGCTGGCGGTCAGTCCGAGCTATGGCGTGATGTTCGTCTTCATGGCGATGGCCGGATTGGGCAACTGCGTGTTCCACCCGGTGGATTTCTCGATCCTCAACGCTCGCGTCAGCGCGCCACGGCTGGGGCATGCCTACGCGGCGCATGGCATCTCGGGCAACGTGGGCTGGGCGCTGGCGCCGGTGTTCGTGGTCGGCATCACCACCGCCACCGGTTCATGGCGCACCGCGCTGGGCTCGGTAGCGCTGGTGGTGGCGCTGGCGCTCGGACTGGGCCAGTGTTCGGCGCTGGTGGTGTTGGCCCTGTTCGCGCTGATGGGCCTGGGCGCCGGCATCGCCGGGCCGTCGCGCGACCTGCTGGTCAAGGCGGCCACGCCGCCGGGCGCCACCGGGCGGGTGTACGGCGTCGTCTACTCGGGCCTGGACGTGGGCCTGACGCTGGCGCCGCTGGCCTTCGGCGCGATGATGGACGCCGGCCAGTTTCGTGGCGTGTGGCTCGGCATAGCGCTGATGCTGGGCTTGCTGATCGTCACCGCCGTGAACGTCAAGCGCAGCGCGAGTCCGGCTGCGCCCTGAGTGGCGATTCAGGGCTGGCCTGATCTGGAACTTGTTCGGGCAGCACGTCCACGCCGAATGCTGCCGTGGGCGGCGCAATCAACTCACCCACCCGGCGTGCACCAAGCCCGAGCTGCTGGCCATTGCGCCCACCCAGGTTTGGTCCTGGGACATCACCAAGCTCAAGGGGCCGGCCAAGTGGACGTGCTTCCACCTCTACGTGATCCTGGACATCTTCAGTCGCTTCGTCGTGGTTTGGCTCATCGCGCCTCGCGAGTGCTCGGAGTTGGCCCAGCAGCTCATCGCCGACACCGTCTCGAGGCACAACGTCGAGTCCGGCATGCTGACCCTGCATGCCGATCGGGGTGCGGCCATGCGCCCCAAACCGGTGGCCAGCCTGCTGGTCGATCTGGACGTCGCCAAGAGCCACAGCCGACCCTATGTCTCGGACGACAACCCGTACAGCTTCGGGTCGTGCACGATCTCACCCCAGGCCGCTTGGGCCTGGAGCACGCCCCTCTCGACTCCGTCCTCGGCAAAGGCCCGCACGGTGCGCAGATCCTGGCCCTTGTTGCAGTAGTACTGGCGCAGCTTGTTGCCGAGGAACCCAGAAGACTCAAAGCCGGCAACTTTGTTTCGCTCTGGGCGAGCGGGCGCCTGCGACAGGTCCCTGCTCACTCTATGGTCTGATAATTGACTATGCCAAAGGTTGAGCTTTAGACTAGCGCCGATGCTGCCGCACAAATCCCCCCGCCCGGCCCGCGACGTGACGACGCCGCCCGCTGGGCTCGGGCTGATCAACGTTCCGAAGTCGTGCGACGTGCTGGCCGAGCGGCTGC
>JANOJJ010000041.1:0-6700 GCA_031408155.1 Rubrivivax sp. | reverse complement strand
CTGCTGTTCACCTTCGGCGTCGGCACGGGCCCCTGAGCTTGCAGGAGTTCGTCCAGCTCACCGCGACCCGCCATGCCGAGGTCTACGGCCTGGCGCCGCGCAAAGGCCGCATCGCCGTGGGTGCCGATGCCGACATCGCGGTCTGGGACCCGTCGCACCGGGTCACGGTGAACGCCGAGATGCTGCACGACAACACCGGCTACACCCCCTACACGGGCCGCCAATTGCAGGGCTGGCCGGTACTGGTCATGTCGCGCGGCGACGTGCTGGTCGACCAGGTCGCGGCGCCAGGGCGCATCAGCGCGGCGCGCGGGCGCGGTCGGTTCGTTGCACGCGAGCGCACCGATGCACTGCAGCCCAGCGGACGGCAGATTCCGGAGCTGGCGCAACTCGCCGCTTGGAACACCCCGTTGTCGATCTGAACCGGGAACCTCACGGATGACCCGCAAACTGCACCTCGCCGCCGCGCAACTGGGCGCCGCCCAGCTGGCAGACAGCCGCGAGACGATGGTCGAGCGGCTGCGCGAGTTGCTGCGCCAGGCGCATTCGCGCGCGGTGCGCTTCGTGGTCTTTCCCGAACTGGCGCTGACGACCTTCTTCCCGCGCTACTGGTTCGACGACCCGGCTGCGGTCGACGCCCGGTTCTTCGAGCGCACGATGCCGTCGCCGGTGACAGCGCCGCTGTTCGACGATGCCCGGCGCTGGGGCATCGGCTTCTACCTCGGCTATGCGGAACTCACCCCGGACGGGCGCCGATTCAACACCGCGATCCTGGTCTCGCCCCAGGGTGAAATCGTCGGCAAGTACCGCAAGGTGCACCTGCCCGGCCATGCCGAGCACAAGCCGGGGGCCGCCTTCCAGCACCTGGAGAAGAAGTACTTCGAGGTCGGCGACCTCGGCTTCAACACCTGGCGCGTCGACGACACCGGTGTCGGCAACGCCATCGTCGGCATGCTGATCTGCAACGACCGGCGCTGGCCCGAGGCCTTTCGCGCGCTGACGCTGCAGGGCGCCGAGCTGGTGACGTTGGGCTTCAACACGCCGACCGAGAACCTGCACTACCCCGAGCCGCCCGCGTTGCGCGTGCACCACCACCTGGTGATGGCGCAGGCCATGGCCTTCATGAACGCCACCTGGCTGGTAGAGACGGCGAAGTGCGGCTTCGAGGACGGTTTCCGCATGTTCGGCCATTCGGTGATCGTGGCACCGTCGGGCCAGATCGTCGCCCAGACCGTCAGCGAGGACGACGAACTGATCAACTTCGACGCCGATCTCGACCTGGCGCAAGACCTCAAGCGCACGATGTTCAACTATGCGGCGCACCGGCGCCCCGAGCATTACCGGATCCTGATCGACCGCGTCGGCGCCGAGGTGACGCCGAAAAACGGTTGATCTCCTGGCGCGGCGCCTGCCCACTTTGCGCCGAGTCTTCTGACCCACCCACAAGAGCCACCATGAAAAGACTGCACCCCCGAATTGTCCTGGCCATCGTCCTCGGCGCGGCCGCGCTGGGCGTCGCCGCGCAAGACAAACCGCTGGTCGCCGGCGTCGACGGCACCTTCGCGCCGCACGCCATGCCCAAGATGGGCGGTGGTGTCGAGGGCTTCAACGTCGACCTACTCATCGAGATCGGCCGCCAGCTCGGCCGCAAGGTCGAAATCATGGCGGCGGAGTTCTCGGGCCTGATCCCGGCGATGAACGCCAAGAGCATCGACTTCGTCGGCGCGCCCACCACGGTGACGCCCGAGCGCGCGGCCAACCTGCTGTTCAGCGAGGGCTACCTGAACACCTACTACCAGTTTCTGGTGCCCGCGGGCAAGCCCGATCTCAAGTCCCTGTCCGACCTGAAGGGCAAGACCATCTCGTCGAACAAGGGCTCTGCCTACGACAAGTGGCTGTCCGACAACGCCGCGCAGTACGGCTTCAAGACCGAGGCCTACCCGACCAACTCCGACGCCGTGCAGGCGGTGCTCTCCGGCCGCGCCGATGCCACGCTGGGCGGCAACACGGTGTCGGCCTACGCGTCGCTGCGCAATCCCGGCAAGCTGCAGCTGACCTCGCTGAACATCGACCAGGGACTGGTCTGGGCAACGGTCTTCCGCAAGGACGACAGCGCGCTGCGCAACACCGTCGACCAGGCCATCGAGTGCCTGAAGAAGGACGGCACCATCGCCAAGCTGTCCGAGAAGTGGTTCGGCGTGAAGCCGGCGCCGGGGTCGGCTGCCGTCACCGTTTTCCCCGGCTACGGCGTGCCGGGCATGGCCGGCTACGACCCGGCAGCGCACGACGCCAAGTGCAAGTGAGCCCGGGCCAGGCCCCGTTGCTCGACATCCGGGGCCTGCGCAAGCGTTTCGGCGACAGCGAAGTGCTGCACGGCATCGACCTTGCCGTGGCGAGCGGCGAACTGGTCTTCATCATCGGACCTTCGGGCTCCGGCAAGTCGACGCTGCTGCGCTGCTGCAACCGCCTGGAGGAGCCTTCGGGCGGTGACATCGTCTTCGAAGGGCGCGACATCGTGGCCCCGGGCACCGACCTCATTGCGTGGCGCGGGCGCATCGGCATGGTCTTCCAGTCGTTCAACCTGTACCCGCACCTGAGCGCGCGCGACAACGTGGCACTGGCGCTGCTGCACGTGCTCAAGCAGCCGCGCGAGCCGGCCCGGGCCCGGGCGCTGCAGGCACTGCAACAGGTGGGCCTGGCCGACCGCGCCGCGGCGATGCCGGGTGAGCTTTCCGGCGGCCAGCAGCAGCGCGTGGCCATCGCGCGGGCGCTGGCGCTGGAGCCGGCCATCGTGCTCTTCGACGAGCCGACCTCGGCCCTCGACCCCGAACTGGTGGGCAGCGTGCTGGCCGTGCTGCGCAGCCTGCGCAATGCGGGCATGACGATGATGGTGGTCAGCCACGAGATGGGTTTTGCCCGTAGCGCCGCCGACCGCGTGGTCTTCATGGAAGGTGGCCGCATCGTCGAGCAGGGGCCGCCGGCGCACATCTTCGGGCCCGGCGCGATGCCGCGCGTGCGCGAGTTCGTGGCCACCATCGAGCATCACTGAGCGCGATGCAAGGCCTGATCGACACCTTCTTCAACCTGCAGGTGATGCGCCAGTATCTGCCGAAGGTCATCGAAGGCATGGGGGTGACGGTGCTGCTGGCGCTGGCCGTGGTGGCCACCGGCCTGCTGCTGGGCGCCGCACTTGCGCTGCTGCGCTCGCTGCGCATCAAGTTGCTGAACGCGCTGATCATCGTCTTCGCCGATGTTTTTCGCGCTGTGCCGGCGCTCGTCATCCTGATCATCATCTACTTCGCGCTGCCGACTGTGGGCGTGCGCTTCTCGGGCTTCGTGTCGGCCTGGCTGGGGCTGTCGCTGGTGCTGGCGGCGTTTGCCGAGGAGATCGTCTGGGCCGGCATCCTGTCAGTGCCGCGCGGGCAGTGGGAAGCCGCGCGGGCCAGCGGGCTGAACTTCTCGCAAGGCATGCGTTACGTGGTGCTGCCGCAGGCGCTGCGGCTGACGGTGGCGCCGCTGACCAACCGCGCGATCGTCATCACCAAGAACACCGCGCTGGCCTCGGTGCTGGCGGTAGGCGAAATCCTCTACCAGGCGCAGGCCGGCTACTCGTTCTCGTACAACCCGTCGCCGCTGACGCTGGGGGCCATCGCCTACCTCATCCTCTTCATTCCGCTGGTCTGGCTGGGGCGCTGGGTCGAAGGGCGTTTTGCATGGAAGCGCTGACATGCAGACCTTGATCGACGGCTTCTTCAACCCGCGCATCCTGCTCGAGGCACTGCCCTACCTGATGCAGGGCCTGGGTATGACGCTGCTGCTGTGCGCCGCGGCGCTGCCGCTGGGCGTGGCCGGCGGGCTGCTGTTGGCGCTGGCGTCGACCTCGCACCGCCGGTCGCTGCGCTGGCCCGCGCTGGTCTACACCGACTTCTTCCGCGCGTTTCCGCCGCTGGTGCTGCTGCTGTTCATCGCCTTCGGGCTACCGTTCCTCGGCTTCAAGCCGGCGCCCTTCGTCTCGGTGGCGCTGGCCTTCTTGCTCAACACCTCCAGCTACTACGGTGAGATCCTGCGCGCGGGCATCGAGTCGGTGCCGGGCGGCCAGCGCGAGGCGGCGCGCTCGACCGGTCTGACGCACTGGCAGAGCCTGCGCTTCGTGATCGTGCCGCAAGCCATCCGCAACGTTGTGCCCGACCTGGTGAGCAATACGCTCGAGGCGGTGAAACTGACTTCAATCGCCAGCGTGGTGGCCCTGCCCGAACTGCTTTACGCGGCGCGCCAGCTCCAGTCCGTCACCTACAACGCCACCCCCGTCATTGCAGCCGGCCTGATCTACCTGGTGCTGCTGTGGCCGCTGGTGCGGCTGCTGTCGCGCTACGAGCGGCAGGCGGTGATGATCCGATGAAGTGCCGTTGAACCTAGAAACGGCAGTTGACCGCTTTCCTCCGCTGGATACACCGCATGAATGCTGGCGATTTCACTCACGACCACCATCACCTCATGGGTGACAGCGCTACGCACCCGATTGGGCCGCGCTGCGACGCGCTGGCTGTGTTGCTCCTCCTCGCGGGCATGAGCCCGCAGCGTCGTCGCGCCTTGCCATCGCGCCGCATCGCGGCCCACTCGGGCGCGTCCAACTGCCGTTTCTAGGTTGAACAGCGGAGAACCGACCATGTCGCAACGCATCCTGGTGATCAACCCCAACTCCACCCAAGCCGTCACGGACGGCATCGCCCGTGCGCTGGAGCCGCTGCACCTGGCCGGCGGCCCGGTCTTCGAGTGCGTGACGCTGCGCGAGGGCCCGGCGGGCATCCAGAGCCAGCGCGACGTCGACGGCGTGGTGGGCCCGCTCACGCGGCTGATCGGCGAGCGCCGCAATGACTGCGACGCCTTCGTCATCGCCTGCTACAGCGACCCCGGTCTGCACAGCGCGCGCGAGGTCACGTCCAAACCGGTGCTGGGCATCGCGGAGTGCGGCGTGCTCACCGCGCTGACCTTGGGCCACCGCTTCGGCGTCATCGCGATCCTGGCCGCGTCGATCCCGCGCCACCTGCGCTACCTGGGTGCGATGGGCGTGGACAGCCGCCTGGCCGGTGAGTTGCCGCTGGGCCTGCAGGTGACCGAACTGGCCGACGCCAGCCGCACGAAGCAGAAGATGATCGACACCGGCCGGCGCCTGGTGGACGAACACGGCGCACACGTGATCGTGATGGGCTGCGCCGGCATGGCACAGTACCGCGCCGCGCTGGAGGACGCACTCGGCGTGCCGGTGGTCGAGCCCACACAGGCCGCTGCCGGCATGGCGATGGCGCGTGTGCTGTTGGCGCGGCGCGCAGCCGGGCCGTAGGCCTTGATGAAGGTGCGCTCGAGACCGACGCCGATGGGCATGCGGGCAAGCCGTGGACAGGGAAACTTCTTGCTTCGTCTGCAGAATCTGTGGCCGAGTTTTGGCTCGAGAGAACGGCTGACCGGTCAGCCCGGCGCGCGGCCCTCGGCCGGCAGGATGCGGGCCAACGAGGCGCTCTTGATCTGGCGCTTGAGGATCTTGCCCGACGGCGTGCGCGGCAGCGGCTGGTCGGCCACGACGATGTAGCGCGGCACCTCGAAGTGCGCCAGCTGCTCGGCCAGGTAGCTTCGCAGCGCCTCGACATCCAGCGTCGGGCTGCCGTAGATCGTGGCCCCGACCTCCTCGCCCAGCCGTTCGTCGGGCACCGCGTAGACGGCGGCTTCCTGCACATCGGGGTGCGTCAGCAGCGCCGCCTCGACATGGCCGCAGCCGATGTTCTCACCGCCGCGGATGATCAGGTCCTTGATGCGATCGACGATGAAGAGGTAGCCCTCGGCGTCGATCAGCGCCACGTCGCCCGTGCGGAACCAGTCGCCGACGAAGGCCTGCGCGTTGATGTCCGGTCGGTTCCAGTAGCCGCGGAAGACCGAGCTGCCGCGCACCAGCAGTTCACCGCGCTCGCCGGCCGGCAGCGGTCGGCCGGCCTCGTCGACCACCTGAAGCTGCAGCACCTGCGAACAGCGGCCCGAGCTGGCCGGCCGTGCCAGGTAGTCCTCGCCGCCGATGCCGGCGCCGATGGCGTTGGTCTCGGTCATGCCCCAGCCGATGTTGGGCATGGCCTGGCTGAAGCTGGCCCGGATCTGCCGCACCTGCTCGGGTGCACGCGCCGCACCGCCGCCGCCGACGACCAGCAGCGTGCTCAGGTCATGCTTGCCCGACCGGGCCACGCGCACCAGGTCGCCGGTCATCGCGGACGGCGCCACCACCGACGTCAGGCGATGGCGGTCGATCAGCGCCGCGGCGGCGTCGGCGTCCCAGCGATACATGCACACTATGCGCCGCTGCTGCCGGTAGCTGGCCAGGACCGACGCATGCAGCCCCGTCACGTGGAACAGCGGCACGGCCAGCAGGGTGCCGGGGTCGTCGACGGCCGGCGGCTCGGTCAGGCCGGCCATCAGGGCCCCGACCCGAGCGTCGAGCTCCCACGACAACAGCGCCGACAGGATGTTGCGGTGGCTCGATGGCACGCCTTTGGGGTGGCCGGCGGAGCCCGAGGTGTAGAGCATCATGGCCAGGTCATCGGCGGCGATGGCCGCGGCCGGCATCGTGATGTCGACACCGGGCGCGGCCAGGCCGTCGGTCAGATCCTTCAGCGCCTGGGCACCGGCCGGCAGATGCGACGCGCGCACGGCGAGCACC
>JANOJJ010000039.1:0-13463 GCA_031408155.1 Rubrivivax sp. | reverse complement strand
GCCGATGGGATCCTGTTGGAGTGGGAGGAGTTCTTCTGCCCCGACTGCAGCACCTACGAGTCTCTCTACGCCCACAGCATGTATCCGTGCCAGATCTCCGTTTCCACGCACGGCGCAATGGCCCACTTCAGCTCGGCCGGGTCCTTCACGGCCGTCAGGCGGATCCGCTTGCCGTTGACGATCAGGGTGCTGCCGTCGACCGACACGTCGCCCTTGAAGCGGCCATGCACGCTGTCGTACTTGAGCATGTAGGCCAGGTAGTCGGGCTCGAGCAGGTCGTTGATGCCGACGATCTCGATGTCGGGAAAGTTCTGCACGGCGGCACGGAACACCATGCGCCCGATGCGGCCGAAGCCGTTGATGCCGATCCTGATAGCCATGTCTGCGGACTCCTTGGGTTACTTGGACAAAACCTTGCGCACGGTGTCGGCCACGTTCTGCGCCGTCAATCCGAACAGCTTGAACAACTCGCCGGCCGGCGCGCTCTCGCCGTAGCGGTCGATGCCGACCACGGCGGCGCAGCCGTATTTCCACCAGAAGTCGGTGACGCCGGCCTCGACTGCCACGCGCGGCAGGTGCGGCGGCAGCACGGTCTTCTTGTACTTCACGTCCTGGCGGTCGAAGACCGTGCTGCTGGGCATGCTGACCACGCGCACCGCAATGCCGCGCCGGGCCAGTTCGGTCTGCGCGTGCAACGCCAGTTGCACCTCGGAGCCGGTCGCAATGATGACGGCTTGGGCCCGCTTCTTCAGTCCCACCTCGGCCGGATCGGCCAGCACGTAGGCACCCTTGGCGATGTCGTCGAGCGCGGCCTTGGGCGCGTAGGGCAGGTTCTGGCGCGACAGCAGCAGGGCCGTCGGGCGGTGGTTGTTGCCCAGTGCGATGGCCCAGGCGATCGCGGTCTCGGCAGTGTCGGCCGGGCGCCAGACGTCCAGCCCCGGAATCAGGCGCAGCGACGCCGCATGCTCGACCGCCTGGTGCGTCGGCCCGTCCTCGCCGAGGCCGATGCTGTCGTGCGTGAAGACATGGATCACGCGCCGCTTCATCAGTGCGGCCATGCGGATGGCGTTGCGGCTGTAGTCGCTGAAGGTCAGGAACGTGCCGCCATAGGGGATGTAGCCGCCATGCAGCGCCACGCCGTTCATGATGGCGGCCATGCCGAACTCGCGCACCCCGAAATTGATGTGACGGCCGCCGTTGGGCACGCCAGCCGCATCGAAGCGCAGCGCCGGCGTCGAGCTGGTGTTGGTGAGGTTGGATCCGGTCAGGTCGGCCGAGCCGCCGAGCAGCTCGGGCATGGCCTTGGTGAAGATCTCGAGCGCGATCTGGCTGGCCTTGCGACTGGCCACCGTCTCGGCCTTGGTGTGTGCGGCCAACACGGCGTCGACCGCGGTCTGTGCAAATCCGGCCGGCAGCTCGCCTTTCATGCGGCGCACGAACTCGGATGCCAGTTCCGGGTAGGCCGCCCGGTAGGCAGCGAAGGCCGCGCTCCAGGTGGCCTCGGCCGCCGCGCCGGTGGCCCTGGCGTCCCAGGCGGCGTAGACGTCCTCGGGGATCACGAAAGGCTCATGCAGCCAGCCCATGGCCTGGCGGGTCAGCTTGATTTCGTCGTCGCCCAGCGGCTCGCCATGGGCCTTGGCAGTGCCAGCGCGGTTGGGCGAGCCCTTGCCGATGGTGGTCTTGCAGATGATCAGCGTGGGTTGGGTGGCCGAAGCCCTGGCCTGCACGATCGCGGCGTCGACCGCGTCGACGCCGTGGCCGTCGATCGGGCCGACCACCTTCCAGCCGTAGGCCTCGAAGCGGCCCGCGACGTCGTCCACGAACCAGGGCTGGACCGGGCCGTCGATCGAGATGCCGTTGTCGTCGTACAGCGCGATCAGCTTGTTCAGCTTCCAGGCCCCGGCCAGGGCACTGGCTTCGTGGCTGATGCCTTCCATCAGGCAGCCGTCGCCGAGGAAGGCGTAGGTGCGATGGTCGACGATCGCATGGCCCGGGCGGTTGAACTCGGCGCCGAGCAGCTTTTCGGCCAGCGCCATGCCGACCGCGTTGGTGAGGCCCTGGCCCAGCGGCCCGGTGGTGGTTTCCACGCCCGGCGTGGCGTCGACCTCGGGGTGGCCGGGCGTCCTGCTGTGGAGCTGGCGGAAGTTGCGCAGCTCGCTCATCGCCAGGTCGTAGCCCGACAGGTGCAGCAGCGCGTAGATCAGCATCGAGCTGTGGCCGTTGCTCAGCACGAAGCGGTCACGGTCGGCCCAGTGCGGATTGGCCGGGTTGTGGCGCAGGTGGCGCGACCACAGCGCCACCGCGATGTCGGCCATGCCCATCGGCGCGCCCGGGTGCCCGGAGTTGGCCTGCTGCACGGCATCCATCGCCAGCGCGCGGATCGCATCGGCCATCAGGGCAGGGGGCTGGCGAAGGCTGGGGTCGGCTGACATGCGGGAGGGCGCGCGGCGGCGTGAGAGCGGAAGCGGAACTGCGGATTCTAGGAGCGAGCACGCCTCGGGTTCGTATCATCGGCAGCCATGCAGGGTCTGCATCTGACCGCCGATCTTCGCGGCTGCCCCACCGACCGGCCGCTGTTCACGGCGACCGCGGCGCTGCGCGAGCTATGCCTGCGTGCCGTGCTCGGTCGTGGACTGTGCGCGGTGGGCGAGCTGTTCCACCGCTTCGAGGCCGCTGGTGGCGTGACCGGCGTCGTGCTGCTGGCCGAATCGCATCTGGCCGTGCACACCTGGCCCGAACTGGCCGCGGTGACGATCGACGTCTACGTCTGCAACTACAGCGGCGACAACAGTGCACGTGCCGAGGGCCTGCTGTCCGACCTGGAGGCGGCTTTTGCGCCGACCTCGATCCAGCGCCAGCGGCTGCAACGCGGCTGCATGAACGACTCCGCCGCATGACATGACGCAGGCGATGGCCGCCCGTGCCTTGATCCTCGCAGCCGGCCGCGGCGAACGCCTGCGACCTCTGACCGATCGCACGCCCAAGCCGCTGCTGCACGTGCGCGGCAAGCCCTTGATCGAATGGCAATTGCAGGCACTGGCCGCGGCTGGCGTGCGCGCGGTGGTGATCAACACGGCCTGGCTCGAGCAGCAGTTTCCAGTAACGCTCGGAGACGGCTCACGCTGGGGCCTGCAGATCCACTACAGCCAGGAAGGCCGCGACCATGGTGGCGCGCTCGAAACCGCCGGCGGCATCGCCAACGCCCTACCGGCCCTGGCCGACTGCTTCTGGGTCGTCGCGGGCGATGTCTTCCTGCCCGACTTCAGCTTCGACGCTGCGGCGCTGCGCCGTTTCGAGCAAGGTGACCGGCTCGGCCACCTGTGGCTGGTGCCGAATGCGCCGCACCATGCGCAGGGGGACTTCGGCATCGACGCGCAGGGTCTGGCCGTGACCGACGCTGCCGAACGCCTGACCTGGGCCAGCGTCGGCCTGTTCCGTGCCGAGCTGTTCCGCGCAATCGAGCCCGGCGCCCGGCTGCCGCTGCGGCCCTTGCTCGAACGAGCCATCAGCACGCGCCGCCTGGGCGCCGAGCGCTGGGGCGGCGCCTGGACCGACGTCGGCACTGCGCAGCGGCTGGCCGCACTGAACGACAGTGCACCGCCACCGCCGGCTCGCTGATCAGCGCGACGCGATCAGCGAGCGCAGCTGCAACATCGTCAATGCCGCACCGCTGAGCACCAGCACGAAGCCGACCCAATCGCTGCCGCCGGGTCGGTCGCCCACCAGCGCCATCGCGCCCAGCACACCCACCACCGGCACCGCCAGCGTGGTCAGCGACGACACCGTCGCGCTGACGCGTTCGGCCAGGATGAACCACAGCCAATAAGCGACGGCGGTGCCGAGCACGATGTGGAACAGCAGCGCGGCGCTGACACGCGGGCTCGGCCACGCGCGTGGTGCCGCTTCGCCCACCAGCAGCGCGCCGATCACGCCACAGGCAGCGCCGATCCGCAATTGCCAGGCGGCGAAGGTCATGCGGTCGCCAGCCACCGGCCAGCGCTTGAGCAGCACCGTGCCGGCCGACCAGCCGAAGGCCGCCAGCAGCGGCAGCAGCAGACCGCGCAAGGGCGGCGCCGGCTCGGTGCCGACCAGGCCGCGCAGCACCGGCCAGGCCAGCACCGCCACCCCGGTCATGCCCAGCGCCAGCGCCAGCGCGCGCCAGCGGTCCAGCCGCTCACCCAGCCACCACCAGGCCAGCACGGCCGACATCATCGGCATCGTGAAGGTCAGCACCGCGGCGCGCGAGGTGCTGGTGTTCAACTGCGCGAAGGCGGTGCTCATGTTGAACAGCGCCACCGCCAGCAGCCCACCGATGAACACGCCGCGCCACGCCGCGCGCGGCGGCAGCAGCGCCTTGCCCTGCGCCGCGGCCATCACCAGCAGCAACAGAGCGCCGCTGCCCAGGCCGATGGCGCGCAGCGTGAAGGGCGGCAGCTCGGTCAGCGCGATCTTCACCGCCGGCCAGTTCAGGCCCCAGGCCAGGGCCAGGAAGAGCGGAATCAGGCGCAGCGGCATGGCCCGACCTGCGAGACCTTCGCCGGCGAGGTCCGGTCCGCAGGGACGGGCCGTCGTCCGGGCTCAGCCGCCCGAGAGGGTGTGCGAACCGAGCGGCCAATCCGGATCGGCTCGCGCGCGGCCTCGCAGCCGGCGGTGAAGGCTTCTTCGAAGACCGAGTAGCCGGCCAGGTCGGCATGAGCGAAGCGAACGCGGCCGCTGCCGCCACGCAGCGCAGCGCGGGCCGCCGCGCTGGCGTGCAGGCCGGGCGTGGGCAGCGCCATCGCGTGGCCGTAGCGCATCAGATCGATGCGCTGCACGCGCTGCGGCAGATCGGGGTGTACCGGCGACAGGTCGTCGACCACGCGGCGCGCCCAAGTAGCCCAGGGCTCATCCAGCAGGGCCGATCGCTCGGCGCCGGGCAGCGCGGTGTAGGCCGTCAGCACGGTGCTGCCGGCATGCGGGCGCAGGCTCTGGTGCATGGCGTCGACATAGCCCAGCGATCGGCTGCCGTAGACCACGTTGTCCCAGGCCGGTGGCACGCCCGTGCGGTCGAGCAAGGGCTGGTCGATGTGCAGGTTGGCCACCAGCCAGGGCGACTGGACGTTGGCGGCCGCGGCCTGGCGCAGCGCGTCGGGCGGGTTGCCGAGCAGCCGCGCAGCGATGAACAGCGGCAGCGCCAGCACGACGGTGCCGGCGGACCAGGCCTCGAGCTGGTCGCCCTGCCAGGCCAGCACCTGGACGCCTTGACGCTCTTCACGCACGCGGGCCACCACCCGCCCGGTGTGGATGCGCCCGGCCAGCGGCGCGGCCAGGCGCTGCACCAGCCAGGCATTGCCCTCGGGCCAGGTGAAGACCGGCTCGCGGTCGCTTTGGCCATCGCCCGGGGCATGAAAGCCATGCCGGCTGGCGAAGTAGTGCAGGCCGGCCCAGGCCGACACGGTCGCCAGGCCAGCGCCGTAATCGTCGCGGCAGCAGTAGTCGAGGTACCAGCGCAGCTGCACGTCGTCGAGCTGCTGGCGGTCGAGCCAAGCGCTGAAGCGCTGGCCGTCGAGCGCGGCGTGCTCGGCAGTCCAGGCCGTGCGATGGCTCGGGATGCCGAAGGCCGGCGCCTGCGCCACCAGGCTTGAAAAGCGACGGTACTGTGCCAGCGTGGTCGAACCCGCGTCCGCCGGCGGCAGCAGACTGTCGTGCCAGGCGCCGTCGAAGTACAGCCGCTCCTGCGGGCTGTGGCACAGGTGGCGTTCGTCAGCCACGCTGCGGCCGTGTTGATGGCGCAGCAGGCCCAGCTCGTGCAGCCAGTCGGACACCTCGTGTGCAGGCGCGCCGGGCTGCGGCAGGTAATGCGCGCCCAGCGGGCAGGCCATGCCTGCCATCCGGTGGCCGCGGCTGTTGCCGCCGGGCTGGTCTTCGAGTTCCAGCAGTTGCACGTCGTCGACCCCGGCGCGCAGGAATCCGCGCGCCGCGGCCAGGCCGGCCACGCCGGCGCCGATGACCAGCACCGCGGCCTTGCGCGCAGCGGCTGACGTCGGGACGGCTGGCAGGGTCTGGCGCAGGCGATGGCCGCGGTCGTGTGCCTCACCCACCCAGCCGCCCTGCGGCGGCGGCGGACCGCCGCCGCGCGTGCAGCCCGCCAGTGGCCAGGCGAGCGCCGCTTGGAGCACGCTGCGCCGTCTCACTGGTGCACCTTGCCCCATTCCTCCTCGAAGGTGTGCACCAGCGACTGGTTGGACAGGCGGTTCGGCTCGGCGTTGACGCGCGCCATGTCGGGCGGAAACTGCAGCAGCGCGGCAAAGCCCTCGGTGGTGAGGAAGCGCAGCCCGCTCGGCAGCCTGGTCGGCGCGCGGAACGGCCGCCGCCCGGCAATGATGAAGCCCCATTCACCGAAGCTCGGCACGTGCGCGTGGTACGCCGTGGTGCTCAGCCCCGCGGCTTCGAGCGTGGCAGCCACGGTCCAGAAACTGCGCCGCGCGATCAGCGGCGACGTCGTCTGCACGACCACGAATCCGGCGCCCGACAGGTGGCGGTCGACCAGCGCGTAGAAACTGGTGGTGTAGAGCTTGCCGAGCGAGAAATTGGTGGGGTCAGGGAAGTCGATCACGATCACGTCGAAGACCTCGTCGCTGCGCTCCAGCCAGCCGAAGGCATCGGCGTTGACGACCTTCAGCCTGGGCGACGACAACGCGCCGGCGTTGAGCGTCGTCAGCAGCGGCTGAGTCGCGAACAGCCGCGTCATGTGCGGGTCGAGTTCGACCAGGGTCACCTGTTCGACGCTGGCGTGCTTGAGCACTTCGCGCACCGCCATGCCGTCGCCGCCGCCCAGCACCAGCACCTGTCGCGGCGCACCGTGTGCGGCCATGGCCGGGTGCACCAGGGCCTCGTGGTAGCGATACTCGTCGCGTGAATGGAACTGCAGGTTGCCGTTGAGGAAGAGGCGCACCCCGGCCTGCCCGCTGGTGACCACGATGCGCTGGTACTCGCTGTTTTCGCGCAGCACCACGTTGTCGCCGTAGAAACGGTCTTCGGCCCAGGTCGTGATGCGGTCGGCGCTGGCCATGGTGGCCACCAGCACCAGCACCACCGCGGCGCAGGCGGCGGCGTGCAGGCCAAAGCGGCGCAGCTCGCCGCGGAACAGGATCAGCGCCCATACCGCCACCGCCGCGTTGAGCAGGCCGAAGAAGACACCGGTGCGGATCAGCCCCAGGTGCGGCACGAACAGCAACGGAAACGCCAGCGCCACCACCAGCGCGCCCAGGTAGTCGAAGGTCAGCACCTGCGAGACCAGGTCCTTCAGCGCATAACGTTGATTGAACTGGCGCTTGAGGATGCGCATCACGAGCGGGATCTCGAGCCCGACCAGCACGCCCACCAGCAGCACCAGGCCGTACAGCAGCACTCGAAAGGCGCCCAGGCTGGCTGCCGGCAACGTGCTGTGGGCGACGAACAGCAGCGCCGGCATCAGCCCGCCGACCAGGCCCACCAGCAGTTCGATGGCCAGAAACTGCGCCACCAGCTGACGTTCGAGGTGGCGGCTGAGCCAGGAGCCGATGCCCATCGCGAACAGATAGGTGCCGATCACGCTGCTGAACTGCAGCACCGAGTCGCCGAGCAGGTAGCTCGCCAGCGCGCCGGCGGCCAGTTCGTAGACCAGCCCGCAGGCGGCGACGACGAAGACCGAAGCCAGCAGCGCCAGCTCGACGGGGGCGATCTGCCTGGCCGGCGTGTCTTGCGGCCCGGCCGTGGCGGCCGTCATGGCGCTGGCGCTACCCGTGCACCGCTGCCGAGATGATCAAACCGACGGCGATGCACATCGAACCCACGACGATCGCCAGCGCCACGTTCTTGTGCTCGACGATCTCGGCCCACAGGTCGTACGGCGTGAGCTTGTCGATGATGACGAAGCACAGCCAGAAGATCAGCACGCCGATCAGCGCGTACATCATCGAGCCGAAGAACACGGCCGGCTTGAGCCATTCGATACCCATCATGGTTGCAATCCTTCCGCTGGAACTGAGATCACTTGTGCCCGCCGCCGCTGGAGTATCCGCCCAGCGAGCTGCCGCCGGTGCGCGAACCGCCCGCGCCGGCGCTGCGCTTGCACTGCTGGAACTCGGTGCTGTTTTCGCCGAACGCACGCCGTTGGTCGTCGCAGTCATCGCTGCTGCAGGTGACGAGCGAGATCATCAACAGCACGAACACCACCACCAGCACGGCGCCCTTGGCCAGCTTGGCGCTGGCCTTGGCGGCGGCGGCCGACAGCGGCGCCGCGTCGCGCTTGAAGGCGGCCTGCCCGGCGTCGCCGATGGCAAAGCCCTTGGCCACCACCGCGGCGTCCATCGCCTGTCCGGCCGACCAGACCTCTTCACTGTCGGTGCGTTCGAGCGCCAGCCGCCGCCCCGACGCATTGCCGCTGCCGACGTAGTCGGTGACGCGCGCTTCCTCGTCGCGCTGCACACGCCAGTAGAACTCGCCCTGGACCCAGGTGACCTTGGCGCGGTAGCTGTACTTCTCGACGTAGGTGACGCCGCGCCAGCTGGCCTTGCCGCCCTGCTCGGCCTTGGGTGTGCCGGTGATCGGCCGGACCCAGCTCCAGCCGTCTTCAGCATCGACCAGGAAGGCGAATCCGAGCTCGCGGTTGTAGAGCAGGTACTCGCGCCAGAAGACCTGCTCGTCGTCGTCGCCGGGGGCTGGCAGGTCGCAGCGCTCCTGGTAGCCCACCACCTGCCAGGCCTCGGGCTTGGGTGAGCCCAGCAGCAGCGTGCCGGTGCTGCCGAGCGGGATCAGCGGCTCCAGCCCGCCGACGCCGGTGTTGTTCTGCTTGTAATGCTCGAGATCGCCGCCGACGCCCTTGGAGACGTCGGCCACGGTGTTGCATTGTGGGCAGCTGAGGGCCTGCGTGGTGGCGAGCTTGACTTCGAGCGAGGCGCCACAGCCCGGGCATTCGAAGGCGCGGCCCGAGAGCGACTTCTCGCTCGTGTCTTTCAGCCCGCCGAGCTTCAAATCAGACAGCAGCACCGCGCGGCCGCTGGACCAGCCGCACTGCTGCGGGTCGCTGGTGTCGAGCGTGCCGACCTCTTCCTGCGCGTTGCGCAGGTCGGCGACGAGGAACTCACCGTCCAGGCGCGGTGGCCTGGGCAGTTCGCCCTCGGCGGCGATCAGCCGCGCGTTGACGATCGAGCCGACGGTCCAGCTGCGGCCGTCGACCTGGCAGGCGCGTCCGACCGCCAGCTTCGACAGCTCGGCCGCCGTGGCTGGCGCGTCGGCCGGCAGCTGCGCGTCGAAAGCGAAGACGTAGGCGCCGTTGTCTTCGCTCAGCCAGCCCGAGCGTTGACCATTCGGGCCGCTGTCGAACAGCGCGTGCCACTCGTTCCAGGTGCCGCCTTCGTAGCCGAACTGCAGCCGGCCGACCAGCGTGAAGGGCAGGCCCTTGTAGCTGCCGGCGGCACCCAGCTGCAGCGGGCTGTGGTCGTCGAACAGCTCGGCACTGGTGCCGATTTGCCTGAGCGCTTCACCGTCGCGTACCAGCGTGCTGCGGCAGAAGCCGCAGACGGCACTGGCCGACGCCGCCGACGTGAACTCGACCGGCGCGCCGCAGTTCGGACACGCCGCGCGGTACGCGCGCTGCGGGGAGGTGGCCACGCCGCCGGTTTGCCTAGACGAGCTTCTTCAGCAGTTCGGCCTTCTTCGAGCTGAATTCCTCTTCGGTCAGGATGCCCTTTTGCTTGAGTTCGGCCAGCTTTTCCAGTGTCGCCATCACCTCGTCGGGTTTGAGTCCCGCCGGCGCCGCGGCGGCGGCTGCCGCGGCCGCAGCCGCAGGGTTGGCCCCGGCCAGGCCACCGGCGAGCTGCTGCGCCATCACCTGGCCCAGCGCCACGCCGGCACCCAGGCCCATGGCGTCGCCGGCGATACCGCCACCACCGCCAGCACCACTGCCTTCGGCAAACTTGGGGATCGCCTGCGCGGTCTGGTACTGCATGAACTTGGCCATGTCGCCGACCATGCCCATGCCGATCTTCTGGTCGAGGATCTTCTGCAGATCCTCGGGCAGGCTGACGTTCTGCACCGTCACCGATTCGAGCGCCAAGCCGAGTCTGGTGAACTCTTCAGCGTTGGCGTCCTTCAGTTGCTTGGCGAACTCGAGCTGGTTGGCCGCCAGGTCGAGGAAAGGGATGCCGCTGGAGGCCACGGCGTCGCTGATGTGCTGCAGCATCAGTGCGCGCAACTGGCCGTCGAGGTCATCGACAGCGTAGCGATCACGCGTGCCCGACAGCGTCGTGTGGAAGACCTTCGGATCGGCCACGCGGTAGGCGTAGTTGCCGAAGGCGCGCAGCCGCACCGCGCCGAAGTCCTTGTCGCGGATCGTCACCGGCTGGCTGGTGCCCCACTTGCGGTCAAGCTGCTGGCGCATGCTGAAGAAGTACACGTCGCTCTTGAACGGGCTCTGGAACAGCTTGTCCCAGTTCTTCAGGTAGGTCAGCACCGGAATGGTCTGCGTCGTCAGCTTGTACAGGCCGGGGCCGAAGACATCGGCCACCTTGCCTTCGTTGACGAAGACGGCCATCTGGCTCTCGCGCACGGTGAGGCTGGCGCCGTACTGGATCTCGTTGCCGGCCATCGGGTAGCGCCAGGCCAGCGTGCCGTCGCCGTCCTCGGTCCACTCCAGAACGTCGATGAACTGTTTCTTGATGAAATCCATCAAAGCCATGGCCTCACCCTCCTTCGGGTTCCCCGACGTCCGGGTGCGCCGAATAATACGCGCCGGCATTGCCGCAACGACAGGGGGAGCACCGATGCAGTCAAGCGCCATTCGGATCGCGGTCGTGGGGGCCGGCCCGGCTGGCCTGGCGCTGGCCTTGCACGCCGCACGCGCGCTGCCGGCAGCGCAGGTGACGCTGTACGACGCCCGGCCCGCCGAGCGCGACATAGCGGCCGATCCGCGCACGCTGGCCCTGTCCTTGGGCAGCGTGCAATTGCTGCAACGCCTGCAGGCCTGGCCGGCCACGCTGGCCGAGCCCATCCTCGAGGTGCAGGCGTCGCAGGCTCCGCCGTCGCTGCCCGCGGCCTGGGGCGAGGCCGAGGTCCGCATCAGCGCTGGCGAGCTGGGTGTGCCGATGCTCGGCGCGGTGCTGGCTTACGGGCCGCTGGTGGCCACCTTGCAGCGGGCCTGGTCAGCCGCAGTTGCGGCCGAGCCGGTCCGGCTGGCCAGTCGCTTCGGAGCCTCGGTGCAAGGGCTGGTGCCTTTGCCAACCGGTGTCGAAGTGCGCTCCGCTGGCGCCGATGCCTTCGATCTGGCGGTCGTTGCCGAAGGGGGGGTGTTCGCCGAGCAGGCGCGCAAGGCAGTGACGCACGACTACCGCCAGACCGCCTGGGTGGGCACGGTCACGCTCGAGGGTGCAGCACGCGGCACCGCATTCGAACGCTTCACGCGCCAGGGGCCGCTGGCCCTGTTGCCGCTGCCGGCGGCGGCCGACGGCGCACACCGCGCCGCGATGGTGTGGTGCGTCAACGCCGACGACGACCCGGTGCGTGAGCTCGACGACACCCAACGTCGCCGCGTCATCGACACCTTGTTGCCGGCGGCGGCCGGTCGGGTGCTGGCGATCGGGCCGCTGAAGCACTTTGCGCTCGGCCTGAACGCCGAACGCACGCTCGTCGATGGCCGCATCGTGCGCATCGGCAACGCCGCGCAGACCCTGCATCCGGTGGCCGGTCAAGGCCTCAACCTCGGCCTGCGCGACGCCTATGCACTGGTCGACGCACTGCGCTTTGCAGGCGATGTGAACGCTGCGCTGCGGCGGGTGGAATGGACCCGTGCAGCCGACCGCTGGGCCACCATCGCCAGCGTCGACTTCCTGGCTCGAAGTTTCACCTGGGCCTGGCCGGGGGTGGGTGCACTGCGGGGTGCCGGCATGGCGGCGCTGCAGCGCGTGGCGCCGCTCAAGCGCCGGCTCGCGCAGCAGATGATGTTCGGCTTGCGCTGACCGGACCTACAGCCGCCGGTGCGCCAGCGCCGGCAGTTGCGCGCGTACGGATGCGATGCGCGCCAGATCGAGCTCGGCCAGCACGACACCTTCGCCTTCGGCCCGCTGCGCGACCACGTCGCCCCAGGCGTCGCAGATCAGGCTGTGGCCCCAGGTGCGGCGGCCGTTCTCGTGCGTGCCGCCTTGTGCCGCGGCCAGCACATAACACTGGTTTTCGACCGCTCGCGCTCGCAGCAGCAGCTCCCAGTGCGCCTGACCGGTGGTGTAGGTGAAGGCGGAGGGCACCACCAGCAGGTCGCACGGCGGATGCATCAGCGCGCGGTACAGCTCGGGGAATCGCAGGTCGTAGCAGATCGACAGGCCGACGCGGATCGGCCCGACCTGCACCGCCACCGGCGTGCTGCCGGCGTCGAGCGTGCGCCCTTCGTCGTAGCGCTCGTGGCCGTTGTCGAAGGCGAAGAGGTGGATCTTGTCGTAGCGCGCGGCGAGCTGTCCGTCGGGCGCCCAGACGTTGCAGCTGTTGAGCGCATGTGTCGCGTCGCTGCCGCGCAACGGCAGCGTGCCGCCGACGACCCACAGCCGGTGGCGCTGCGCGGCCTCGGCCAGCGTTTGCTGGATGACGCCGTCGCCGGGTCGCTCGGCCACGCGCAGTTTGTCAACGTCGCGCCGGCCCATCAGGCAGAAGTACTCCGGCAAAGCCACTAGCTGTGCGCCGGCATCGGCAGCCTGGGCCAGCAGGCGGCAAGCCGCCACCAGGTTGCGATCGACGTCGGTCGTGGACACCATCTGCAAGGCTGCGATCTTCATGCAGGCATTCTGGCCCGAACCCGGCCGGCGCGTCGCGCCACCTCGCGGCGGCAGAATCCCCACCCGCACGACGGCACGGGGAGCTCGCTACCCTTGGCGCCCAGATCGGGTGGATCGAGGAGGAGCTACAGCCATGGCAGACAGGGTCGCGGCGCGAGCGGAGCACAGCCGTTTCGTGCAGCGCATCAGGCGCCGCTACGAGGTCGAGCGTGCGCTGCTGGCTGCCGGCGTGCCTACGCTCGACAGCATCAGCGCGCTCGTTCAAGCCCTGCTGCGCGCGGGCCGGTCGTTGCCTTCGGCGTTGCGGGTGGCGCGCCAGCTGGTGCTCGAGCGACTGGCCGAGCTCGACGTCGAACAAGGGGCGGCTCTTGCCGTCATCACCGGCTCGATGACCGACCTGGCCGAGGCCACGCTCGAGCACGCGCTGGCGCAGGCGCTGGCCGACGCCGACGAGCGCCATGGCGTGCCGCGCGACGCCAACGGACAGCGCATCGAGTTCTGGATCGTCGGCATGGGCAAGCTCGGTGCGCACGAGCTCAACGTCTCGTCCGACATCGACCTGGTCTATGTCTACGAGGACGAGGGGCAGACCGACGGCGCACGCAGCGTCAGTGCGCATGAATACTTCGGCGCCGTGGCCAAGCGCTTGTACACGCTGATCGGTGACAGCAGCGATGACGG
>JANOJJ010000031.1:0-1798 GCA_031408155.1 Rubrivivax sp. | reverse complement strand
CGAACTGATCGGCCGCGGCGTGAAGGTCACGGCGATGACCAACTCGCTGGGCTCCACCGACGAGCCGCTGGTGCACGTCGGCTACACCGCCTACCGCGACAAGATGCTGGCACTCGGCGTCGACCTCTACGAAATCAGCGGCTCGCGCGTCAAGCGCAACCGGCGCGAAAACCTCTTCGGCGCCTCGCTAGGCCGGCTGCATGCCAAGCTGGCGGTGGTCGACAGGCGCTGGCTGTTCGTCGGCTCGATGAACCTCGATCCGCGCTCGGCCACCATCAACACCGAGTTGGGCGCCGTGATCGACAGCCCGGCGCTGGCGCGCGAGCTGATCCGCGTCATCGACATCGACCGCCTGCAAAGCGCCTACCGGCTGCGCCTGGCGGCCGATGGCTTGAGCTGCGAATGGCTCGGCTACGAGGACGACAAGGAGGTGGTGCTGACCGAAGAGCCCGACTCGACCTTCTGGCTGCGCTTGAAGTTGATCTGCTGCGCCCCTTCGTGCCGGAGTCGTTGCTGTAGTGCCGACCCGCGCAGCTGGCAGGCCTGGCGCGCCGCCGGGACTTGCCAACGATGCGCGAGGTGAGTCGGGTCGGTCTGGCGGCTTCAGGTGGCTTCAGGCGGCCAGGGTGGCGCGCATCGTGACCTCGTCCAGGCCCACCTTGGTGCCAGCCTCGATCAGCAGCCCGAACGTCACCGCGTCGATGGCGATGCCGTTCGCGTTGCGCTGGCGGCGCTGCTCACGTTCGGGGTCGCCGGGCAGCATCACCTGGTGTCCAGCCCGCGGCGGCGAGGCCTTGACCCAGTCGGCGAAGGCACGTGCCTGGCTCGTCAGCCGGGCCGCGGTACCCAGCCGGTCGGGGTCGACGATGAAGCTCAGCATGTTGTTGATGATGGCGTTGGGCGACGGTCGTTCATGCAGCGTGATGCCGCCGGTCAAGGCCCCGGCCAGGATCTCGCAAACCACCGCCAGGCCATAGCCCTTGTACTCGCCGAACGGCAGCAGCGCGCCATGCGGCTGGCGGAACATCACACCGGGGTCGGTGCTGGGCCGGCCCTGGTCGTCGATCAGGATGCCGCGGGCGACCGGCTCTCCCTTGTGGTAGGCCACGCGCACCTTGCCCATCGCAATGCGGCTGGTGGCGAAGTCAAGCACGACCGGGTCGCCGCCTGCCATCGGGATGCCGACGCACATCGGATTCGTGACAAAGCGCCCATCGGTACCGCCGAAAGGCGCCACGATGGGCTCGCTGATCACGTTGACGAAGTGGATCGAGACCAGCCCCGCGTCCAGGCATTGTTCGGCCCAGTGGCCGATGCGCCCGATGTGGTGGCTGTTGGCCAGGCCGAGCACTGACACGCCGTGCTGGCGCGCTCGCTCGATGCCCAGCACCATGGCCGCGTCGCCCATCACCTGGCCGTAGCCGGCCTGCCCGTCGAGCGTGAGAAGGCTGCCGTTGTCGGTCACCACGCGCAGCGTCTGGTTGGCCTTCAGGCCGCCGGCCAGCAGGTTGTCGACGTAGCGCGGCAGCATGCCCACGCCATGCGAGTCGTGCCCGGTGAGGTTGGCTTCGACCAAGTTGTGCGCTACCAACTGCGCTTCGCGTGCCGACGAACCACCACGCTCGACCACCGCCTGCACAAATCGGCGCAGCGGCTCGGCCTGCACGACCAGGTCCAGGGCGACCGGCGGTCGCGGTGCCGGCGCCGGGCCGGTCGGGGGGTGGATTCCCGGGCCTGACCCTGGCCCGTCGACCCGGGGCCCGGCCGACCCATCGCCCCGCCTGGGGCCGCGCGGCTG
>JANOJJ010000277.1:0-6610 GCA_031408155.1 Rubrivivax sp. | reverse complement strand
GAAGAACGACGGCGGAGAAGCCTTGAGCGGCTAGACCTTCCCGGACCTGCTGATCGAACACGCCTAGGTCTACCCGGGAGTGCCGCCGGGCTTCTGGCGTGGCGTCAACCTGAACCAGAACACGATCTACGTCGAGTGCTTCATCGACGAGATCGCGCACGCCACGCAGCAGGATCCGCTCGAGTTGCGGCGCAAGCTGATGGTCCCCCATCCCAAGCACCTGGCGGTGCTGAACAACGTGGCGGAACGCGCCGGCTGGGGCAAGCCCGCGCCCGACGTGGGTGGGCAGAAGGTCTTCCGCGGTCTGGCCCAGACGCATGGCTTCGGCAGTTATGTGGCCGCCTGCGCCGAGGTGTCGGTGTCAGCCCGGGGCGAGCTGACGCTGCACCGCATTGTCGCCGCCACCGATTGCGGCCACGCCGTCAACCCGCAGCAGATCGAGGCCCAGATCGAAGGCAGCTTCGTCTACGGGCTGTCGGCCGCGCTGTACGGTGAATGCACGGTCAAGGATGGCGCGATCGAGCAGAAGAACTTCGACACCTATCCTTCGCTGCGGATGGACAAGATGCCCAGGGTCGAGAGCGTCGTCATGCCCTCGGGCGGCTTCTGGGGCGGCGTGGGTGAGCCCACCATCGCGGTGGCCGCGCCGGCGGTGCTGAACGCCATCTTCGCGGCCACCGGCAAGCGCATCCGCGAGTTGCCGCTGAAGAACCACAGTCTGGCGCGTGCGTAGGTGGATCGTCGCTGCGCTCACCCTGCCGGGTCTGGCGCTGGCGGCCGGTGCCGCAGCCGCCCAGGCCGACGCCTTGCCCGAGCCACTGACGACGACGCCGGGCGACCCGGCGCGCGGGCGCAGCATCGTGGTCAGCCGGCAACTCGGGCTGTGCCTGCTGTGCCACAGCGGGCCCTTTCCCGAAGAGCGCTTCCAGGGCACGGTGGCCACCAACCTGGCCGGTGCCGGCTCGCGCTGGAGTGCCGGCCAGTTGCGCCTGCGCGTCGTCGACAGCCGGCGGCTGAACCCCGACACGGTGATGCCGTCGTTCCATCGCAGCGAAGGACTCGAGCGCGTGGGCCAGGCCTGGGCCGGCAAACCGATCCTCGACGCGCAGCAGGTCGAGGACGTGGTGGCCTTCCTGCTCACGCTGGCGGAGTGACAGGCGCGTGAAGCGGGCGCGTCGTCGACTGCTGGCGCTCGCCGTGCTGCCGGCGCTGCCGGCCGCGGCCCTGCCCGACGCGCTGAAGGCGGCCATGCAGTCCTTCGTCGGCAACGCCACGGTTCGCGACGGCCGCATCACGATCGAGATTGCCGAACTGGTCGAGAACGGCAACACCGTGCCGCTGAGCGTGCTGGTGCAAAGCCCGATGACGGCGGCCGACCACGTGCAGAGCCTGGCCGTGTTCACCGAACGCAACCCGCAGCCCGAGGTGGCGGTGTTCCACTTCTCGCCGCGTTCGGGCCGGGCCCGCGTCGACACACGCATGCGGCTGGCGACCTCGCAACAGGTGCTGGCGATGGCACGCATGAGCGACGGCAGCTGCTGGCGCCAGCAGGTCGACGTGATCGTCACGCTGGCTGCTTGTATCGAAGGTTAGCTGAACGTCATGGCTACCCGTGCCCTCGTCAGCCTGCCCAAGACCATCCGCCGCGGCGAGGTGTTCGAGGTGCGCACGACGCTCGCACACCCGATGGAGACCGGCTACCGCCGCGACAGCGATGGCCGCATGCTGCCGCGCGACATCGTGCGCCGGATGGAGGTGCGGCACGCAGGCGAGCTGGTATTCGCTGCCGACCTGCACCCGGCCATTGCCGCCAATCCCTATGTCGCCTTCTGGTTGCTGCTGCCTGACAGCGGGACGCTCGAGATCCGCTGGACCGGCGATCGGGGCTTTGCCCACACCGAGACCGTGCCGCTGGTCATCGCATGAGGGCGGCGCTGATCGTGCTGGTGCTGTTGGGGGGCGCCGCGGCGGCGGCCGACGAGCGCCGTTCCGGCTTCACCTTCATGACCGCGCAAACGCAGGCGCTGCAACGCGACGATAGCCTCAACCCGGCGATGTTGTGGGTCCAAGGCGGACGAGCGGCCTGGGTCGTCAAGGCCGGCCGCGCCGACAAGAGCTGCGCCGACTGTCATGCCGATGCCGAGCGAACGATGAAGGGCGTGGCCGTGCGCTACCCCGCGTTCGATGCTGCCAGCGACGGGCCGCTCACGCTGCCAGGCCGCATCAACGCCTGCCGCGCCCGGCACCAGCAGGCGCCGCTGCTGGCAGCCGAGAGCGAAGCGCTGCTCGGGCTCGAAGCCCTGCTTGCCATGGCCTCGCGCGGCCAGCCGATAGCGCCCGGCGACGACGTTCGACTGGGCCCTTTTCGCCATCGCGGTCGCCAGCTCTTCAGTCAACGACTGGGTCAGCTCGACCTGTCGTGCGCCCAATGCCACGACCGCCTGGCCGGCCAGCGCCTGGGTGGCAGCGTGATTCCGCAAGGTCACCCCACCGGCTACCCGATCTACCGGCTGGAATGGCAGGGCCTGGGCTCGCTGCAGCGGCGGCTGCGCAACTGCCTGTCGGGCGTGCGCGCCGACGTGCCAGCCTACGGCGCGACCGAGCTGGTGGCGCTGGAGCTGTATCTGATGCAGCGCGCTGCCGGCCTGGTGCTGGAAAGCCCCGCCGTTCGGCCCTGACAGTCCGTTCATGGACCCTGCTGCGACCGACGCGCAAACGGTGATCACCGATACCCGGCGTTGGCTCGAGCGCGCGGTGATCGGGCTCAACCTGTGCCCGTTCGCCAGCCGCGTGGTCAGCAAGGAGCAGGTGCGTTACGTCGTCAGCAGCGCGACCGACCCCGAGGCCCTGGCGCGGCAACTGGCGGCTGAATTGCTGCACCTGGTCGACGCCGACCCCGAGGCGCTGGATACCTGCCTGCTGATCCACCCCCAGGTGCTGCACGACTTCGACGACTACAACGACTTTCTGGACGTTGCCGACGCGGTGTTGATCGAACTGGGCCTGAACGGTGAACTGCAAGTCGCCAGTTTCCACCCCGACTACCGCTTTGCCGACAGCGACGATGACGACGTGGCCAATTGCAGCAACCGCTCGCCTTACCCCATGCTGCACCTGCTGCGCGAGGCCAGCATCGAACGTGCGCTGGCTGTCATCCCTGATGCGGCCGACATCGTCCAGCGCAACATCGACACCCTGCGCCGCCTGGGCTGGGCCGGCTGGAACAATCTGCTGAGCGATTGACCCTGATGCCGTGCCCATGCAGACCGATCAGCGCGCGCGGTCAGTGAGGTCGACGAAGGTGTCGATCGAGCCGCGCGCCACCCCAAGCTCGAAGACCGGGCTGGACCAGTAGGCTACCGCGAAGGTCGTGCCGTCGAATCGGCGCAAGAGTTCACCTTCGGCCTGCCATGCGCGGCCGCTGCGGTGGGCTTCGCAGACAGGGCAGGCGCCCTGCCTGGGCCCCGGCATGACGCTGGTGTGCGCGTGGAACAAGTGATGGACCGGCGTTCCGATCAGCTGGTCGACCTCGCGCTCGCGGTCCAGCATCTTCAGCGCCGCCCGGTTGATGTACGTGCAGCGGCCTTCGCGGTCCACTTCGCAGATGCCCGCGGCGGTCGAGTCGAGCAGCCGTTGCAGCGCGCGGGCGCGACCTGCATCGCCCGGCGGGCCGGCGATCTGGGTCTGGCCTTCGCGCAGGAATGCGGCCAGACAGTCGAACTCCGGCAGCCAGGCGGTCGTGATGTTGACGTCGAAGACGGAGCCGTCCTTGCGTCGATGCCGGGTGTCGAGGCGGCCATGACCGCGGGCGATGACCGCGGTCAGCACCAACCGGGTCTGCTCGGCCGACCGCTGGGCCTCGAAGTCATGGACGCTCATGCGAAGCAGTTCGCTGCGCGAAAAGCCCGACATCCGGGCGTAGCCCTGGTTGACCTCGAGCAGGCGGCCCTGCGCATCAGCGACCCAAAAACCGTCGCTGGCAACATCGAGTGCGTGCAACGCCAACCGGGCGCGGCGCTCGAAGCGGCGGATCAGCAGCAGCACCAGCGGCGTGCACAACAGGGCCACGCCAACGGCCTCGACCACCTCGTCCAGCGGCGGGCGCGGAGCCCAGTCGGCCAGGACATCGACGATCCACAGCACGATCGTGTGGGCGACGATGAAGACCGCGAGCAGCCCTACCGTCGCCAGCACGGGGCTGCCTTCCAGCGCGCGAAGACGCGACTTGAGGGTGACCGCAGACGGGTGCGGTTCAGCGTCGGTTGGCATGGTGCCCCCTGCCCGGCCTGCAGGGCGTGGCGTTGTTTTCTTGACCCTGGTACAGGGCTGGCCCGAACGGCAGGCCATAGGACAGCCTGCCCTGATGTCGCAGCACTGTAGCGCAGCGATCCCGACCTGGCGCTCAATCACTTCGAACGTTTGGTTGCAAATTCGTGATCGAGGCGTCGCCTGCTGGCTCGCCCTGGCCGCGTCGGCGGCGCGACGGTGCCCTCATTCACCCGCACCCGGCCCCACTCCTGTTGGAACGGGTAGTGGCTGCGGGTAGTGGTGGCGGGGAGTGGGGTAGTGGCGTCGGGTCGCGCGTGACCGCGCAGCTGACCGTCAGCGCGGAGGCGCTTGTTCGGCCTCGGCGGCCAGCAGATGCTCAGCTCGCGCTGCATCGGCCGCAGCCATGCTGGCTGCCGGTGCCACCGCCTGGCTGCTGCGCAGACTGCGCCAGAACAGGCCGCCACCGATCAGCACCAGCAGTGCTGGGCCGGCCCACAGCAGCACCGTGGTGGCCTTGAACGGCGGACGGTAGAGCACGAAGTCGCCATAGCGCTCGGTCATGTAGTCGATCACCTGGCGCTCGGTGCGGCCGGCCTTGAGCTGTTCACGCACCTGGTTCTTCAGGTCCACCGCCAGGTCGGCATGCGAATCGGCGATGGTCTGGTTCTGGCAAACCAGGCAGCGCAGTTCGCTCGATACCAGGTTGACGCGGGCTTCCAGCGCCGGATCGGCAGCAACGTCCTGGGCCTCGGCAGCCCAGGCCGACGGGGAGCCCGACAAGCCAGCCAGCAAACCGATCAGAAGGAGGCATCGTTTCATCGTCAACCCTTGAGCTTTTGCAGCAACGGCACTACTTCGCGTGACCAGGCGTCGGGTGTCAGCGGCCCGATGTGCTTCATGCGCACGATGCCTTGGCGGTCGATGATGAAGGTCTCGGGCACACCGTAGACGCCGTAGTCGATGGCCACGCGGCCATCGCGATCGACCGCGATGCTGTCGTACGGGTCACCCAGCTTGCGCAGCCATTCGTCGGCGTTGCGCGGGTCGTCCTTGTAGTTCAGGCCGACGATGGGCACGAGCTTGTTGCGCGCGGCCTCGACCAGCAGCGGGTGCTCTTCGCGGCAGGGGGCGCACCACGAGGCCCAGACGTTGAGCAGCCAGACCTGGCCCTTCATCTGCGCCGGGTCGAACGCCGGCTTGCCGGACTTGAGCTGGGGCAGATTGAAGGCCGGAGCGGGCTTGCCGATGAAGGGCGAGGGCACCTCACGGGGCTTGAGCTTAAGGCCCACGCCCAGCAGCACCGCCAGCAGGGCAAAGATGCCCAGCGGGACGAAGAAACGACCCTTCATGTGGTGGCGCGCTTGGCCGATGCCATGGAGGCGTAGGCCGCCTCGGGTGTCTGGCCGCCAAGTGAGGTGGCTGCAGGAAAGTCGAACGCCTTGACCGCCACGCGATAGCGCCGATCGGCCACCGCAAGCAGGCCACCCAGGGCCATCATGAACGCGCCGCCCCAGATCCAGTCGATGAAGGGCTTGATGTAGACGCGCACGGTCCAGGACTTGTCGTCCAGCATCTCGCCAAGCGAGACATACATGTCACCGGTGAAGCCGGACTTGATGGCGGCCTCGGTCATCGGCGTGCCCTGCACCTTGTAGAGGCGCTTTTCAGGGTGCATCGTGAAGCTGCCGCCACCAGCCTCGGACTGCACCTCGACCGTGCCGCGGGCGGCAACGTAGTTCGGCCCCTTGACCTCTTCGGCACCCTTGAATGTGAAGCGATGGCCACCGACCACCACGCTGTCACCGACTGCCATCTTGACGTCGCGCTCGGTCTCGTAGCCACGCACCATGGTCACGCCGACGATGAACACGCCGATGCCCACGTGGGCGACCACCATGCCCCAGAAGCTGCGCGATTGACGCAGCAACTGACCACTGCCGCCGCGTGCGCGCTGCAGCACCAGCACCGTGGTACTGGTGAAGATCCAGGCCGCCAGCAGCAGGCCAAACGCAACCATCACGCTGAAGCGACCGGCGGCAAAGGGCAGCGTCACGGCCGCCACCACGCTGGCCAGGGCTGGCCACTTGAGGCGCTGGGCCAGGTCGGCCACCGAAGCCGACTTCCAGCGCGCCAGCGGGCCTATGCCCATTAACAGTACTACCGGCGCCATCAGCGGCACGAACACTGCGTCGAAGTAGGGTGGGCCGACCGAGATCTTGCCGAATCCCATCGCGTCCAGCGCCAGTGGGTACAGCGTGCCCAGCATGACGGCGCCGGTGGCTGCAGCCAGCAGCACGTTGTTGCCCAGCAGCAGCGACTCGCGCGACAAGCGGTCGAAGCG
>JANOJJ010000829.1:0-9692 GCA_031408155.1 Rubrivivax sp. | reverse complement strand
TGCGGCGACTGCATCCCGATCTGATGGAACGTACCGGCGCCTTGCGCGCGGGTAGCGAGGCCAAGGTCTTGATCGACGCCGCCAACCTCGAGGCCCTGGGCCGCGAAATCAGCGCCGCGCGGGCACTGTCCCAGGGCCGCGGCCTGCTGGCGGTCAACGTGATGCGGGCGGTGGGCGAGTACGCGCCATCGGTCGTACGCGCGCTCGAATGTGGCATCGACGCCGTGGTGGTCGGCGCCGGCTTGCCGCTGGACCTGCCCGACCTGGCCAAAGACCATCCGAAAGCAGCCCTGATCCCCATCCTGAGCGACGCGCGCGGGGTGGCGCTGCTGGTCAGGAAGTGGGAGCGCAAGGGCCGTATTCCCGACGCCATCGTGATCGAGCACCCGCGCCTGGCCGGCGGGCACCTGGGTGCGGCCAAGGTGGCTGACCTCAATGATCCGCGCTTCGACTTCGAGAACGTGATCCCGCAGGCGCTCGAGTTCCTGCGTTGCGCCGGGCTCGAACGCCAGGTGCCGCTGGTGGCCGCCGGTGGCGTGCGCAGCTTCGAGCACATCCTGCACCTGCAGTCACTGGGCGCCAGCGCGGTGCAGCTGGGCACGCCGTTCGCGGTGACGCTGGAGTGCGACGCCCATCCTGAGTTCAAGCGCGTGTTGGCGCAGGCGCGCGACGAAGACATGGTCGAGTTCGTCAGCGTGGCCGGCTTGCCGGCGCGGGCCGTCAATACACCCTGGCTGCGCCACTACCTGCGGATCGAACCGCGCTTGCAGACCAAGGCGCGCAAGAAGGCATGCACGAATTCATTCGACTGCCTGGCGCAATGCGGGCTGCGCGACGGCCTGCCCGGATGGGGCCAGTTCTGCATCGACACCCAACTCGCCGCCGCCTTGAACGGCGACGTGACGAAGGGGCTGTTCTTCCGCGGCACCGGCGCGCTGCCTTTCGGCCAACGCATCGCCAGCGTGCACGAGCTTATCGAGCAGCTGCTCACGCCTGCACGGGTCACCGAACCCGAGCTTGTCGCGGTCTGACAAGTCGTCTGCAAGGTCGCCCGCTGCCGATCGGTTGCGCCGCGCGCACGACTCGATGTGCGCCAGCGCAAGCCATGCCCGGCCACCGCTTCGCTGTTCGGGTCGACTTGCGCAAGCGCAAGAAACGCCACACTCTCGCTTCGTAGAGTGCGCCCTGTCATTGCGCACCCGCTGGAGGCATCCCATGTACCAACGAATCCTCGTTCCCGTGGACGGCAGCGATCTGTCGGACCGCGCAATCGCTGCCAGCATCGATCTCGCGCGCCAGCTCGGCGCGGCCATCACCGGCTTCGTTGCCGAGCCGATGCTCGACCTGCCCGACCACCCCACCAGCCGGGTGGCCGCGCTGCGCGACGCCGAAGAGCACGACGCCATCACTGCGGCCCATGCCCAACGGGTACTCGACCGGTTTGCCAAATGCGCCCACGAAGCAGGCGTTTCGTTCGAAGGTCACCACGCGCAGGTGCCCCGCATCGACAAGGCCATCATTGACGCGGCCGAGTCGCGCGGCTGCGACATGATCGTGATGGTCACGCATGGCCGCGGCGCCTTCGGCGAGTTTCTCTACGGCTCAGAGACCAAGGCCGTGCTGTCGGGCAGCCGGCTGCCGCTGCTGGTGCTGCATTGACGCTCTGAGAGGCTGAGTTCGCGCGCTCTCAGGATCGCGCCGCCGCTTCGCGGTGGTGCCTGATTTCGGGTCCGATCTTGAAAATGCCGCTGACGCGCGCCACCGGCTTGCCGTCGGCGTGCACCAGCCCCTGCGCGAAGACCAGCGAGCGCGTCGTGCGCAGCACCTGGCCTTCGCCCTGCACCCAGGCGCCCAGCCCGGCGGTGGCCAGGTAGTCGAGCTGCAGGCTGATGGTGGGCACGAAGCGCTGGCCGACCTCGGGGTGTCGGTGCGCCAGCAGCGGCAGCAGCATGTCGCAGAAGCTGGCCATCATGCCGCCGTGGCAGATGCCCATCGGGTTGCAGTGGCGCGACTCGACCCGGAATCCGAGCTGGAAAACGCCGTCCTGCACCCGCCTGTACAGCGGGCCGTTGATGGCCATGAACTCGCCGCCTGGACGCACCGGCTCGAAGCCGGCGGGCACATTCAGCGCTCCCGGCGTCGGGTCGGCCGCGCTCAACGGGTCTCCCGGTCGACGTCAGCTGTGAAGTCGCCGCCCGGCATCTGTTCGGTGTCCCAGCTCGGGTAGGTGCTGGCGAAGTCGGACACGATCTGCGCCAGCGGCATGTCATCGAAGGCGCCGCGCTGCACCACGTATTCCATGTGCCGGTTGCCGGCCTTGTCGAAGGCGTGGTAGAGCGAATCGCTGCGGCCGTCGAAGTCCAGCGGCAGCAGACCGAAACGCTCGCATAGCGACAGGTTGAATGCCGGCGTGGCCTTGACCCAGCCACCGTCGAGCCAGATGTCGGTGTAGCCGTGCCAGATGAAGAGGTCGGTCTGCATGGTCTGGCGCAATCGCTCGGTGCTCAGGTGGTTGCGCACGTCGGCATAGCCCACCCGTGCCGGGATGCCCAGCGCACGGCAAGCCGCGGCCAGCAGCGCGCCCTTGGGCACGCACCAGCCGTAGCCATTGGCCAGCACCGAGCTGGCACGCATGCCCTTGGGCGACAGGTCGATGCGGTACGCGTCATAGCGGAAACCGTCGCGCACGGCGTGGAACAGCGCCACCGCGCGCTCGCGATCATGGGCGCCACGGGCATGGGTGCGGGCGAAGGCGACCACGTCGGGATGGTCGCCGTCGATCAGGGCGGTGGCGGCCAGGCAGGCGGCGGTGGGATTCATGGTGTTGGAGGTCTCCTCAGGGTCCGAGTGTGACGGCGTCGCGGCCGTGCCGCTGTCCGCTGCGCGATACGGCAGCCGGCGCGACTGCACTGGTGATCCAGCCCTCCAGCGCGTCGACCCGAGCCGGCAGACCGTAACCCGGCTGGGTCGACGCCCAGCCCGCCTGCACCAGGCACAACAAGGCGTCGAGCCGGTCGCCCGAGGCGTCGTCGACCAGCCCCTCGCGCTCGGCATGGCCGAGCTTGACGCGCAGGCCCAGTCGCGTGTGGCCCTGCTGCAGACGCTCGAGGATGTCCTTGCGCGCGATCAGGCGGTCGGGTCCGGGGCTGTTCTTGTACGAGCGGCGGCCGATCAGTTCGAACGCCAGCAATCCCGGGTAACCCTCGAGCGCCACCCGCGTGGGGTCGGCCTGATGCAGGCCCGGCAGCGTCACGCCTGCGGCCAGCAGACGCGACAGTCCTTCGTAGACCATGAAGCCGACCGGCACGTAGCGCGTCTGCAGCGGACTGGTCGAGCGGACCCCCGGCATTGGATTGTCGCAGGCACGATGCAGCAGGCGTTGCCCGGCCGGCTGCGTATGGCCCCAGGCGTCGACCAGCGCGCGCAGCGCCATGCGCGTGGGGCAGCGCCGCTGCAGTTCAGTCATCACCGCCGACATGCTGCTGCCCAGGCCCTGGGCCTGGACAAAGGCGCGCGGCAGACCGAACGGAAAGTCGAAGGCGCCGAGCCAGGGCCCCGAGCGTTGCAGCAAGGCTTCGAAGGCCGCCAGCGACTCGATTGCCTCGATCCCTTCGAAGCGCAATACACCGCGATCGAAGTGCCCGCTGGCCACGGTGATGGGCTTGCGCCGGCCGGGCGCACAGGTGAAATCGACGCCCAGCAAGCGCACGCGATGCTCGGCTGGCCCGACGGGGGGGTGAACAGGCATCGGCGCATTGTCGCGCCAGGCCGGGCCGGGCCGCGGTCACTGCACCGCGCTGCGCTGCAAGTTAGCCGGGCACGCTCACGAGGCTGCGCTCGAGCGCCGGTGCGGCCCAGCCGAGCACGGCCGCCGCCGGCGGCGGCCAGCCGGCCGAAGCCGGCAGCGCGACCGTCAAGGCATAGCCGCGCCCGCGCACGCCTTCGAGCAGCAAGCCGTCGACCCGCTGCTCCAGCAAGCGTTGGCGCAGCCGCGCCACGTAGACATCGACGCTGCGCGGCCGCAGCGCTCGCCGGCGCGACACCGCGGCCAGCAAGCGCGAGCGCGGCACCACGCGCCCCAGGTCGTCCATCAGCACCTGCAGCAAGGCGGCCTGCATCTCGGTCAGCTCGACCCGGCGGTCGTCGCGCGTCAACCGGTTGTGCACCCGGTCCAGCACCCAGCCGGCGGCCGCGACCGGTGGCGGCATTTCGGCACGCGGCACATGGCGAGCGTCGAGCGGGCCACGGCGCAGCAGCATCAGCAGATGGGCGCGCAGGCGGCGCGCCGACACCGGCTGCGACAGCAGCCCGTCGGCCCCCAGTTCGAGCGCCATGATCTCGTCGACTTCGTCCAGCGTCTCGGCCAACAGGAGCAGCGGGCAGGCCAGCGCCCGCCGCCAGCGATCGAACTGCCGCGCCGCAGCGGCCACCGACTCGTCGAGCCGGATCACCGCCGCATCGAAGTGCGCGTGTGCCGCTGCAGCCAGCGCCTGCTCGATGCTGGCGAGCCACAGGCCGCGGATGCCGGCCCGCGCCAGGCCGTCACCGAGCTCGGTGCCCGGGCGGACACCGAGCCCGACGAACAGGACCAGGCTGTGCGGCGCCGGCGCGTGGCGCGCGGTCCAGGGCGACTCGGGCACATTCATGCGGCGCATCATGGGTCTCGACCAGCCGGCGGCACAAGGTCCATTCAGGCCGCGCCGCGCGAGCCAATGCCGCTGCGCCTGGCCGCCGGCGTCGTTCGTCGGCAGGCAACGCCGGCCAGCCCGCGCGTTTCGGCGATTCATCGCATGGACCCGGCCCGCCGGCGGATCATGGGCGAGGGTCCGAATCAGAACTTCAGCGACAGGTTGGCGTAGATCGTGCGGCCACGCGGATCGTGATAACGGTCGTCATAGCCGAACATCTGCCCTTTGTTCAGGCCGCCCTCGGCGAGCGACAACGGTGGCGCCTTGTCGGCCAGGTTGAGCACGCCCAGCGTCGCGACGACCATCTTGCTGATGGTCCATTGGGTCTGCCAGTCGAAGGTGTAGAACGGCTTGACCTTGATGCGCACGGTCTCGAACTCGCCGCTGAGCTGGCCCGCGGCGTTGTACAGTTCGACGTCTTCGCTGGCGTCGCGGTAGCCCGACTTGTAGCTGGCAGCCAGTGTGTGCGTGAAGGCGCCGCTCTTGAGCGACGAGCTCAGCTTGGCCTGCCAGCGGAAGGCGACGTAGCCCAATTGACCGTTGTCGCCGATCGGGTCGTAGTAAGGCCCGTCGACCTGCAATTGCTCGCTGTCGCGCAGCAGATAGGTGGCCGACAGCGTGGTCGTCCAGTCACCGAGGCCGGTCTTCAGGCGGCTCGTGGCGTCGAGGTCGATGCCGGTGTAGAAGGCCTTGCCCAGGTTCTGGTTGCTGGCGTTGAAGGCCAGGTAGGTGTTGCCGGTGGAGACCTCCCTCAGCGTGGTCCAGGCGCCGGGATAACGCTGCGGATTGGAGAACACTTCTTCCTCCGTGATCTGGCCGAAGACGTCGCGGATGGCCACGTGCCACAGGTCGGCGCCGAGCGACAGTGCCGGCGTCGGCTCGAGGCGCAGGCCGATCGTTGCCTGGCGCGATTTCTCGGGCTTGAGCTGCGCATTGCCGCCGGCGAACTGGTCGTACTGCGTGCCGTTGTTGCGGCAGCGCGCGCCAAGGCTCTGCGCCATCTGCAGTAGCGCCGGCGTGCAGTCGTACGGCGAGTTGGTCACGCCGAACAGCTGCAGCGACGCGTTGAGCTGCGGCACCGTAGGCGACTTGAAGCCGGTGCCGACCGAGCCGCGCAGCAAGAAGGTCTTGCTCGGTGTCCAGCGCAAGGACAGTTTGCCGGTGGTCGAGTCGCCGACGTCGGAGTACTTGTCGAAGCGCACCGCGCCGGTCAGCTCCAGGCCCTTGACCAGCGGTGCGACCAGTTCGGTGAAGGCACTGCTGACCTTGCGGTCGGCGGCGTAGGGGATGGTGGCCGCCTCGTCGCCGAAGCGCACATCGGCCAGCAGGCCATTGGCCGGGTCGGCCAGGGTGCCGGCGACCGGGTCGGACAACAGCCCTTGCGCGAACAGGCTGGGCTTGGACTGGAACTTCTCGACATAGTGCGACACCCCCACGCCGAGCATCAGCGGGCCGCCCGCCAGCGTGGCCAGTTCGCGCGCCAGCGACAAGTCGGCCGACTGCAGGCGCGAGGTGCCACCGTCCCAGTAGCCCACGAAGTTGGTGGCCGCCAGTGCCTGCTGGCCGGCCGCGGTCTGTTCGCCCGGGCCGACAAAGGGGTTGAGCACGCCTGACGACAGCAGTCTGGCAAAGGCTCGTGCGCCCGGGTAGCCGCTGATGCTGCCCTTGACGTCGGACTCGCTGTGCGACAGCGCGGCCTTGTAGTCGAAGCCGCCGAACGTGCCTTCGGCAGCCACTGTCAGCAGTTGGAAGTCGGCCTTGTCGTCGCTGCTGCGCTTGCCCAGGTCCTTCACGCGGTACTGCGCGGTGGTGGTCTGGGTGATGCCCGCCGGCAGCACGAACTGATTGTGCAGCGCCGAGCCGGCTTCCACGTTCACGCCGCCGGGCACCGGCGCGATGCGGGCGATCGACCGGTTGCTCGACCACAGCAGATCGCCGGTCAACAGGTGCTGCTCGCCGAGCTTGAACTGGAACGAGGCCGCCGCACTCTTGCGCTCGCGCACCGGAAAGATCTCGAGCTCGGTCTGGAAGTCGAACTGGCATGACGTGGTGCCCGATGCGGGATCGAGCACGCGCACGTTCTGTGGCGGGCAACTGCCGTTTTGCAGGAAGTACGGGCTGACCAGATTGCCGTTGTCGTCGTTCACGTTGGCCGGAATGCCGCGCGGCGAGCCGAGAAAGGCCTGGTATTTCTTGCCCTGGAACTCGAAATCGATGACGCCGGTCCGGCTGAAGTCGCGAGCGGTCGAATCGAGCTTGGTGCGCTTGTCGGCCGCGCCCGACAGCACCAGGCTCCAGCCGTCGCGCTCGAGGCTGCCGAAGCCCTTGGTCGCGCTCAGCCGCTTTTCCTTGGCCCCGCCCTCGGGTTCGGAGACACCGATCGTCAGGTCACCTTCGCCGCCTCCGCGCCGGGTGATGAAGTTGACGACCCCAGCCACGGCGTCGGACCCGTACAGCGCGGATGCGCCGTCGGTCAGCACCTCGATGCGTTCGATGGCGGCCACCGGGATCGCGTTCAGGTCCACCGCGGCGCCCGAACCGGTCAGTGACTGCCCGCCGAACTGGGCCAGCCGGCGGCCATTGAGCAGCACCAGCGTGCGCGTCTCGCCGATGTTGTGCAGCGACACGCCGGAGAATCCGAACGAACCGCCGCCGACGTTGGACGCCTCGTGCGTCGAGCCCTGCACCACACTCAGCCGCTGCAGCAAATCGACGCTGGACGTGGCGCCGCTGCGCACGATGTCTTCGCGCTTGATCACCTGTACCGGCAGCGCGGCCTCGGCGTCGATGCGACGGATGGCCGAGCCGGTGATCTCGACCCGTTCGGCGGTCTGCGCGTGGGCGACGGAACTGCTCAGCCAGGCCGCGGATGCAGCCAGGCAGCAAGCGGCCGCAGCCGCAACAGGGGTCTTCTTGAACGTCATCGCGATGCCCTCCAGGGGATAGCCACGAGGGCCCGAACGGGCCCGCAAGGCGAGTCATTCTGTGAGCGTGACAACGGCGACACAGGCCACGCCAAGGGCTGTCGACGCGGGGCCTGCGGGCCGCGCCAGACCGGCACAGGGTGGCCACGTCCGTCCTCGGGAGCGGCACCGGCACCGGCACGCTGCGCGGCCGCGGCGCCGGCGCGACAGCGATGTCACCCGACTGTGACCAAGACCGGACCCGCCGTGGCGCGCAGGCCACGCTTGCATCAATCGGGGAGCCAGCCTTTCAGGCCAGGGCCAGGCGCTCGACCGTCATCGACCCCGCTGTGGCGCGCTACAGTGGGCACGATGAACCCGAACCAGAGCTCGAACCCGGTGCTCGTGCAGGCCTGGCGTGGCGACATCGTCGAGTCAGCGCACCGCGGTGCGCTGGCCATCGTCGACGCCGACGGTGCCGTGCACACCACGCTGGGCGACATCGAACGCCCGATCTTTCCGCGCTCGGCAGTCAAGGTGCTGCAAGCCTTGCCGCTGGTGGCCAGCGGTGCCGCCGATGCCCTGCAGCTGAGCGATGAGGAACTGGCCCTGGCCTGCGCCTCGCATGGCGGCGAAGAGCGGCACCTGCGCAGCGCAGCCTCGATGCTGGCCAAGGCCGGCGTCGACGCACAGGCACTCGAATGCGGCGCCCATTGGCCGTACCAGGACAACGCCACGCGCGAGCTGGCGCGGCGCAACGAAGCACCCGGCGCGCTGCACAACAACTGCTCGGGCAAGCATGCCGGCTTCATCTGCCTGGGCTGCCGGCTGCACGGCGGACGACCCGATCTGCGCGGCTTCCTGGCCGGCTATGTCGAGCCTGATCATCCGGTCATGCGCGAGGTCAGCGCAGCGCTGCAGGCTGCCACCGGCTGGGATCTGAGCCGCAGCGCACGCGGCATCGACGGCTGCTCGATCCCGACCCATGCGGTGCCACTGCGCCACCTGGCGCTGGCCTTCGCCCGCGTGGCCACCGGGCAGGGTCTGAGTGAGGGCCATGCGCGCGCAGCCAGGCGCTTGCGGCGCGCGGTCGCCCAGGCGCCCTTCATGGTCGGCGGTAGCGGCCGCTACGACACCCGGGTGATGGAACGGCTGGGTGAGCGGGTCTTCTGCAAGGTCGGTGCCGAAGGCGTGCATTGCGCCGCCCTGCCCGAGCTGGGCCTGGGCATCGCGATCAAGATGGACGACGGCAACACCTCACGCGCCTGCGAAGTGGTGCTGTCGGCGCTGATCGGCCGGCTGCTGCCGCTGGCCGACGCCGATGCCGGTTTCATGCAAGGCCTGGCCGACCTGGCGCTGCGCAACTGGAACGGCCTCGAGGTCGGACGGCTGGCAGCGGGTGCAGCGCTGCGCTGAGACTCTGGCGAACAGCCCTGGCGGTAGAACTGGGGGCGCGCTGCACGCCTGTTGCGCCGATCGGGAAGATGCGTTTGCAGTACGCTCAGATCCAGCACCTTGCCCGGCAACGGAGATCTCACACGTCCAGCGGGCCGGCAGCCGGCACCGCCCCGCAGGCGATTGGTGCAGCGCAGCAACACAAGATGCGATGATTGACTCTCATCAATACGCTGCCGTCAGCAAGATGCAAGCTACGACCATCTCGAGCATCGCCCCGAAGCCTTTGCCTGATTCCCTCTGCCCAACTCAGGACCTCTGCACCATGAAGACCATCAAGACCCTTGCGTCCCACCTCCTGTCCGGCTTCGCAGCCGCCCTGTTGGTGGGCCTGGCCGCGCCCGCCACGGCCGCGATCGACGCCGATGCCGCTCAGGCTCTGGCCAAGAAAAACGACTGTTTCAAGTGCCACGCGCTCGACAAGGAAAAGAAGGGACCCTCCTACAAGAAGATCGCCCGGCCTCACCTCGGACGTGATGATCAAACGCCGCGTGCGCAACTACGTTCAGACCCGCTACGCGAATACAGCGCCGAACTCAATCTTCGTAGAACACGGCACGAACCTGAATACGAAGATCGCGATTGTCCATCGTCTCCAGATCATTTTCGACGTGGCAAAAGAATACGGCCGCAAAGTTTGTGTTCT
>JANOJJ010000793.1:0-5103 GCA_031408155.1 Rubrivivax sp. | reverse complement strand
GCCATCAACTCGAGCTTGGATGGATGCGAGAACACCGTTTCGCTGATGAACGAGCGCTGCGAGGTGATGGCCTCCAGGCGCGCCGCTTCGGCAAGGGCTGATGCTTCATTGCCATGGCGCTCCTCATCGCCCGGCCACCGTTCGTGCGCAATGAGATCGGCGTTGATGAAGGGCAGCCGCGTGGCAGGCCCCAGCACATGCTCGAAGAAAGTAGTCTTGCCGGCGCCGTTGGGGCCTGCCAGCAGGTGCAGGACGGGCACTCAGCCGCGGCGCGCGCGCCGCCGCCGCACCGGCTGCGGGGCGGGCGCCACCTCGACCAGTTGTCCCTGCTCGTCGAGTTCGGCATAGGCAAGGCCACGTGCCGCAAACGTCTGTGCCAGGTCGAGCGAGGCCAGGCGTTGTTCGACCGCACTGGCCCATTGCGTCCGCACCACGGCCTGCTCAGGTGCGGCCAAGGCATCGTATGAACGACGACCGGACAGCACCGCGCGCACCTGCGCCACCGACACCTCGGGGCTGCGCTCGAGCTCGCGCCCCAGCCGCGCCCAATGGCTCACCTGCTCGGCCACGCTGCGGCTCATGCGCCGGGCGGCGCTGCGTGCGGCGGTGTCGATCTCGTCGTCGATGCGGATCGGGGCGCTGGCGGTGGGCATGATGGAACTCCGAAACGGGTCTGCAGCAGAATGCTACAGCAACGCGCGCTTCACGGGTGGGTCAGCGTGGCCAGGATGGCGGCGCACTCTGCATCCGGCAGCCCGTCGTAGCGCGCCGGCCGGAAGCGCATCTGGAACGAGACCAACACCGCGCGCGTGGCGCTGTCGAGCCCACCGCCCAGGGGCAAGAAGTAGCCCAGCTGCGCCAGCCGCTGCTGGAACCAGGCCAGGTCGGGCAGCGAGGCCTCATAACGCGGCTGCAGCGCCGCTGCGCGGGCTTCGTCGAACCACAACGCCAGCCCTTCGTCGGCCAGCCGCTGCCACGGAAACAGCGGCCCCGGATCCTGCTTGCGGCCGGGCGCGATGTCGCTGTGGCCGACCACCCGTTCGGGCGCAATCCCCCAGCGCCTGACGATGTCGCGCACCAGCGCCAGCACGGCGTCGATCTGCCGCTCCGGGTAGGGCGTGTACTGCCGGCCGGCGGGGGTGTCGACCGGGCCGCGGTTGACGATCTCGATGCCGATCGACGACAGGTTCAGCTGCGTGCGGCCCTGCCAGGAACTCGCACCCGCATGGTTGGCGCGCTGCTGCTCGTCGACCAGCCGGTAGATGGTGGGTGGATCGATATCGACCAGGTAGTGGCTGCTGACCTCCTGCTGCGTCAGCACGCGCAGCGAGGCCGGAAAGTCGAGCGCCGTGTAGTGGATCACCAGCAGGTCCACGCGCGGGCCCTGGCTCAGCGCGCGGTAGCTGGTGTCGATGCGCGGGCCGCCGGCACAGCCGGCCAGCAGCAGCAGCGCGGCGAGCAGGCAGGTCCGGCGCATCAGGCCGCCAACCGGACGGCATGCGCCGTTGCGTTCGATGTCGGCAGCATCGCCCACAGTGGCACCGCCTCGATCCGCGGGGCCAGCGGGTAGCGACGATCGCCGGGGTAGACGACGTACAGCGCGTCCAGGCGCAGGTCCTTCATCGCGATGGCCATCGACGGCGTGAGCGTGGGTGCGTCGCTGCGCTTGACCTCGACACCGATGCGCCGGCCGTCCTTGAACAGCAGCAGGTCGAGTTCGGCACCGGCATGGGTGGCCCAGAAGTAGGCCTGCTCGGGCTCGGCCAGGGCCAGGATCTGCTCGATGACGAAGCCCTCCCACGACGCGCCGCTGCGCGGATGCAGCAGCAGTGCGGTCTGGTCGGCGATGCCCAGGTGCTCATGCAGCAGCCCGCTGTCGCGCAGGTAGATCCTGGGCGCCTTGACCTGCCGCTTGCCGAGGTTCTCGCGCCAGGGCTGAAGCTGTCGCACCATGGCCAGCTGCGTCAGATGGTCCAGGTAGCGCCGCACCGTACTTTCGTTGACGCCCAGCGCACGCGCCGGTTCGGCCGCGTTCCACAGCTGGCCGTGGAAGTGCGCCAACATGGCCCAGAAGCGCTGCATCGCCGGCAGGCTGACGTTCAGTCCCAGCGCCGGCAGGTCGCGTTCGATCACCAGGCGCATGTAGTCGCGCCGCCAAAGCCGGCTGGCGCGGTCGTCGTCGGCCAGGAACGAGCGCGGAAAGCCGCCTCGCCACCACCGTCGCTGCACCGGCGCTGCGCCGATGTCCTGCAGCGTGAAGCCGCCGAGTTCGATCATGGCCAGGCGCCCAGCCAGCGACTCGCTGCCCTGGCGCAGCAGCTGCGGCGACGCGCTGCCCAGCAGCAGGAAGCGCGCCGGTGCGTGGTCGCGGTCGAGCAGCACCCGCAGCACGCGGAACAGCTCGGGTGCGCGCTGCACCTCGTCGATGACGACCAGACCGCGCAGGCCCGCCAGCAAGGTCATCGGCGAGGCCAGCTGCGCCAGCACGATCGGGTCTCCGAGGTCGAGGTAGTGGCTGGAACCCGGCGACAGGTAGCGGCGGGCCAAGTTCGTCTTGCCGACCTGGCGCGGCCCGAGCAGGGCCACGGCAGGACTGCGCCGCAGTGCGGCGTCGACCGCGGCGCTCAGGGCGGGGCGTTCGATCGCGGCCGGCATGGTGCCGATCGTATATTGAAAATGCCGCATCACAAGCGGGAATTTCAATATGAGAGCAAACCCCTGAAGTTGATGCGCGCCGTCGGATCGTGATCGACGCGCCGACGATGAACAGGAGGCAAGGGACGATCCAGTCGGTGCAGGTCCGCCATGCGGGCGCGGTCATGCCGCTGTGCCTGCTGGCCGCCGTGCTCGGTTTCGGGTATTGCGTATCAGGGATCGGGTATCGGGTATCCGGTATCGGCGTCAGTGGCTGGATGATGACGCTCGACGCGTGGGTGCGGCGACGACTGCGTGGTATGTTGCGCCCCCTTCGAACCCGCTGCGAGAGGTCCCCGCGATGAAGTTGCCTGCAGGCGCCCTGATGACCCCGATCAACCGCCGCGCCGCTGCGCTGGCCAGCGTGTCGATGCTGGCACTGGTCGCCGCCGCCGGCGGCGTGCTGGCCGCCACGCCGAAAGACACGCTGGTGGTGGCACTGGCCTTCGACGACATCATCACGCTCGACCCGGCCGAAGCGTTCGAGATCTCGGCCGGTGAGGTGATGGGCAATGCCTACGACCGCCTGCTGCGCTACGACGTGGCCGACCCGAGCAAGCTGCTCGGCGACCTGGCCAGGACCTGGACCGTCAGCGCCGACGGCCGCAGCTTCAGCTTCGAACTCAAGCCGGCCCTGAAGTTCGCCAGCGGCAACGCCCTCAGCGCCGACGACGTGGTCTTCTCGCTGCAGCGCGCGGTGCTGCTCGACAAGACACCGGCCTTCATCCTGACCCAGTTCGGCTTCAGCAAGGACAACGTGAAGGAGCGCATCAGGCAGACCGGCGAACTCACGCTCACGCTGGCCACCGAGAAGGTGTTCGCGCCGACCTTCGTGCTCAACTGCCTGACCGCCAACGTGGCCGCGGTGGTGGACAAGAAGCTGGTGCTGAGCAAGGAAGCGGGCGGCGACCTGGGCTACGGCTGGCTGAAGACCAACTACGCCGGATCGGGGCCGCTGAAGATCCGCGAATGGCGCGCCAACGAAGTGGTGGCGCTGGAGCGCAACGACCACTACTGGGGTCCGAAGTCGACCATGGCGCGTGTGATCTATCGCCACCTGAAGGAGCCGGCCACGCAGCGCCTGCTGCTGGAAAAGGGCGATGTCGACATCGCGCGCAACCTGGGCGCGCAGGACCTGGCCGCGCTGGCGTCGAGCAAGGACGTGAAGACCACCGCGACGCCCAAGGGCACGGTCTACTACCTCGGGCTGAACCAGAAGAATCCGAACCTGGCCAGGCCCGAGGTGCGCGAGGCCTTCAAGTGGCTGGTCGACTACGCGGCGATCGGCGACACGATCATGAAGAACATCGGTGTCGTGCAGCAGAACTTCCTGCCCATCGGCATGCTGGGCGCGAGCAGCACCAACCCGTACAAGCTCGACGTCGACAAGGCGAAGGCGCTGCTGGCCAAGGCGGGTTTGCCGAACGGCTTCAAGGTGACGATGGACACGCGCAGCGTGCAGCCGGTCAGCGCGATGGCCGAGGCGATGCAGCAGACCTTCAAGCGCGCCGGCATCGAGCTCGAGATCATCCCCGGCGACGGCAAGCAGACGCTGACCAAGTACCGCGCGCGCACGCACGACATCTACATCGGCACCTGGGGCGCCGACTACTGGGACCCGCACACCAACGCCGACACCTTCGCGCGCAACCCCGACAACGCCGACGACGCCAAGAGCAAACCGCTGGCCTGGCGCAACGCCTGGGCCATCCCCGAGCTGACGAAGAAGTCTGATGCGGCTGGCTGGAACGTGATGCAAGCAAGCGCACAGCGATGTACGAGGAGATCCAGGCCGAGTTCCGCAAGACCAGCCCGTTCGTGATGCTGTTCCAGCAGACCGAGGTGGCGGCGTATCGCAGCAACGTCGACGGGCTGAGGATCGGACCGACCTCGGACTCGACCTACCTGTTCAGGGTGTCCAAACGCTGAAACGATGAGGCGCCTGCGCTCGTTCGCGAGCTTCCTCGTCGTCATCGCCGTCACCTTCTTCGGCCTGCTCGCAGTCACCTTCTTCATCGGCCGCGTGATCCCGATCGACCCGGTGCTGGCGATCGTCGGCGACCGTGCGCCCGAGCATGTGGTGCAGCGCGTACGCGAGGAGCTGGGCTTGAACCTGCCGCTGTGGCAGCAGTTCGGCATTTATGTCTCCAAGCTGCTGCAGGGCGACTTCGGCACTTCGGTGCTGACCGGCAAGCCGGTGCTCGAAGACATCGCACGCGCCTTTCCGGCCACGATCGAGCTGGCCACCGCCGGCATCCTGATCGGCGCCGGTTTCGGCGTGCCGCTCGGCGTGTGGGCCGCGGTGCGGCGTGGCGGCGTGGTCGACCAGACGGTGCGCGTGATCGGGTTGGTGGGCTACTCGGTGCCGATTTTCTGGCTCGGGCTGATGGCGCTGGTGGTGTTCTACGC
>JANOJJ010000759.1:0-2244 GCA_031408155.1 Rubrivivax sp. | reverse complement strand
GCTGCAGTTGCTGGGCGACCCCTGCACGCTGGCGCGCTGGCAATGCGCAGGCGAACTGCACCGCTTCTCGGTCTCGCCGCGCTGCGCCGGGCGCGAGCCCGAGCTCGAACAGGCCGACACCCTGCGCCGGCTCGGACGCTTCATCGGCAGACTGCATGCAATCGGCCGCCGCCAGCCCTTTGCACACCGTCATCGCATCGATGCGCGGCGCGACGGCCAGGCGGCACTGGACCGCCTGCTTGCCTTGCAGGTGGTGAGCGGCAACGAGCGGCCGGCCTGGCTCGACGCCTGCCGCCGTGCGCTTGACGCCGTGGCCGGCGCGTTCGATCGCCACGGCCACCTGCAGACCCTGCGCCTGCATGGCGACTGCCACCTCGGCAACGTGCTGTGGCGCGATGCTGGCCCGCATGTGGTCGACCTCGACGACGCCTGCATGGGCCCCGCAGTGCAGGACCTCTGGATGCTGGTCTCGGGCGATGCCGAAGTGATGGCCGCGCAACTCGACCAGCTGCTCGAAGGTTACGAGGAGTGGTCCGACTTCGACATCCGCGAACGGGCCCTGATCGAGCCGCTGCGCACACTGCGCATGGTGCGCCACAGCGCCTGGTTGGCCGAGCGCTGGAGCGACCCGGCGTTTCCACCCGCGTTCCCTTTTTTCGGTACGCCGGCCTACTGGTCGCAGCAGACGACGCAGATGCGCGAACAGCTCGAAGCGATGAACCGCTGAAGCGTCCGCCCGCGCATCAGTGCGCGCAGCAGCTCGGGGCCACTGTGCCGGGTCGACCCGTTAGCGCCGGCCCAGGCCGATCAAGGTGTCACCGCGTTCGACCAAGTGCCTATGAGCCGGCAACCCGGGACCAGCGCACCGAAGGCGCAGGGCGCGCGCATCAAGCCATTTCATCCAGGTAGGCGATGGCCTTGCGCACGAGCATGGCAGGCGAATCGGCGCCGAGCTTGGTCTTCATCGATTGCTTGTGTGTTTCGATGGTCTTGACGCTGCGGTTGAGCTGATCGGCGATCTCGCGCGTGCTGCGTCCAGCAGCCACCAGGCGCAGCACCTCGAGTTCGCGCGCCGACAGCTCTGGCCGGTCGGTCGGGCCGGCAATGCGCCCGGTGGCGCGACGCAGCAAGGTTTCGCGCTGTTCGGGGCTGACCCACATCTGCCCGGCCAGCACGCTGAGCACCGCGTCGAGCAGGGTCGTCGACAGTGCCGATTTGGCAACAAAACCGTCGGCCCCGGCGCTCAGGCAGCGCTCGGCGTACAGGTCTTCGGGCATCGAGGTCAGCACCAGGATGCGGGCCAGTGGCGCGGCCTCGCGCAGGCGGGGCAGCGCAGCCAACGCGAAGTCCGCGCCCAGGCCCAGATCGAGCATCAGCAGGTGAGGCGGTGCGCGACGCAGCTGATCCAGCGCGTCGCGCACCGATGTGGCTACACGGATGTTGCTGCGTTGCGGCAGCCGCTCGAGCACCTGGCGCACGCCCATGCGCACGATGTCGTGATCGTCGACAACCAGCACTTCGAGCGGTGTCAGCCGGGAATCCATCTGGGGCGTGGCCGGAGGGCCGCGAAGCGGAGGGCAGCATTCTAGAAGCTCGCCCTCGATGGACTACCGCCTCCATGTCCAGACGGTCAGATCTGAGCAACAAGCATGCGGTTGATGCGCTGCACGTAAGCCGCCGGATCCTCCAGCTGGCCGCCTTCGGCCAGCAGCGCCTGGTCGAACAGGACCTGAGCCAGGTCGTCGAAGCGGGCATCGCCGCCCAGCCGCTTGACCAGCGCATGCTCGGGGTTGACCTCGAGGATCGGAAGCGACTTCGGTGCGGTCTGACCCGACTGCTTGAGCATGCGCGCCAGGTGCGAGCTCATGTCGCCCTCGTCGACCACGATGCAGGCCGGCGAGTCGACCAGTCGGGTGGTCGCGCGCACGTCCTTGGCGCGGCCCTCGAGCGCGGTCTTGAGCCGCTCGAGCACCGGCTTGAAGGCCTCGGCCGCGGCGTCGGCGTGCTTCTTCTCTTCCTCGTCCTGCAGCTTTCCCAGATCGACACCGCCCTTGGCCACGCTTTGCAGCGGCTTGCCCTCGAACTCGTACAGGTGCGACAGCATCCACTCGTCGACGCGGTCGGTCAGCAGCAGCACCTCGAGACCCTTCTTGCGGAAGATCTCGAGCTGCGGGCTGTTCCTGGCCGCCGCCAGGGTGTCGGCGGTGATGTAGTAGATCGCGTCCTGACCTTCCTTCATGCGGC
>JANOJJ010000742.1:0-22865 GCA_031408155.1 Rubrivivax sp. | reverse complement strand
GCCACCAGCAGCGCACCGGTCACCCGGTCCATGGTGTAGCCAAAGCCGTTGCGGTCGAAGTGCACCAGCGCCTTGGTCGGCTTGCCCTTGACCGGGATGTCGGCCAGGATCATTTCATTGATGCCGTCGAAATCCCACTCGTCGAACGGCGTCATCTGGTAGACCCACTTGGCCATGCCGGTGTCGACATCGCGGGCGAAGATGGTCATCGACCACTTGTTGTCGCCCGGGCGTTGTGCCGGGTTCCAGGTCGACGGGTTGCCGGTGCCGTAGTACATCAGGTTCAGCGCCTTGTCGTAGCTGTACCAGCCCCAGGTGGTGCCGCCGCCGATCTTCCACTGGTCGCCCTTCCAGGTCTTGAGCGACGAGTCCGTGCCCACCGGCGCCATGGCACCGTTGGTCCAGGTCATGGTCTTGGCGGGGTCAATCAGCATTTCGGCGTCAGGGCCGACGCTGTAGCCCTTCCAGGCCAGCTTGCCGTCGCTCAGGTTGTAGGCCGCGATGAAGCCGCGCACACCCCACTCGCCGCCCGAGATGCCGGTGATGACCTTGTCCTTGAAGACGTGCGGCGCGTTGGTGTTGACGGCGCCGAGTTTCGGGTCGCCGTTCTTGGTCGACCAGACCAGCTTGCCAGTCTTGGCGTCGAGCGCGATCAGCATGCTGTCAGCCTGCTGCAGGATGACCTTGCCTTCGGCATAGGCCAAGCCGCGGTTGACGGTGTCGCAGCACATCTGCGGAATCACGGCCGGATCTTGCTTGGGTTCGTACTTCCACAGGATCTTCTGGGTGTCCAGATCAACCGCGAAGACCTTGTTCGGGAACGGCGAGTGCAAGTACATCTTGCCGTCAATCACCAGAGGCGAACCTTCATGGCCGCGCAGCACGCCGGTGGAGAATGTCCACGCAACCTGCATCTTGCCCACGTTGGCCTTGGTGATCTGATTGAGCTTGCTGTAGCGCTGGTTGAACATGTCGCCAGCCTGCACCGCCCAGTTCTTTGAGTTGGCGATGTTCTTTTCAACGTCGCTGTTGGCGTTGGCCGACCCGCACAAGGCGAGCAGGGAAATCCCCAAACCAAGCCCGGTGGCCTTTAGGTTGAAGCGCGCAAGGTGCATGAGACTGTCTCCTTCAGTTGCATGTTTGACTGAGAATCTGTAGCGCGCTACAGCCCTTGCGGGCTCTCCTGGCGCACTCAGCACGACAACTTCTGCAATAAGCGGGCCCGCCTTCACGGCCGCCCGAAACGTGAAGTGCTTCACTCACATTCAGGCTCCCACGCTCCGCTTCGGGAATGCCAACCATTGCATCCCGTGGAATCCCGACCGAGCGGCTCAAAGCGCGCAGCGACACCCTGATGGCGCAGGTTTCGACAGGACGCGCCCGCCAGTGTTGAACGCCTGTCGAGCCCGTTCGATCATGGTGTTTTCCCGACCGGGGAAAGCGATAGCGCTGGCGCCGCCGAAGACCGCGCGCAGCGCCGAGCTTCAGGTCGGGTCGAGCCCGCGGCGTGTCACGCACGCGCGGCAGCGAGACACTGTGTTCAACCGCAGACGATTGGTTGAGACACTCCGCTCGCATCGTGGGTCTCCAACCGGGTCCGCGAGGTGGACCGGGCCAGCAGCGAGCCAACCCTGGGCTGTCGTGGACATCGCGGCGTGCAAGGTGACTGAACGGGTGCTGGTGGGCCAGCGGGCCTCGGAGGTGTCGCTCGACTAGGCCGAGAAGACGCCCTGAGTGGCCAGCGGCCGGTTCGACGACATGATCCTGGTCGACAGGGCCTCGGCCGAGCCGCCAAAGACGGTGCAGACCGGCCGCGCGCCGCATCCGGCGTTGATCGTCGACTGCGAGGCTGACACTGCCGCCCGGGTGCACGCGGCGCGCAGGGGGCGGCTTGGGTCTTGCTTTCTTGGATTGAGGGGCCCTGGCAGCGCGCAGCATGCGCCGAGCCTGGCGCAAACTTTGGCGCTCGCGAAGGCTGTGCATGGATCTGGACGACAAGGTGCTGGCCGACTGGCACCCGCGGGCGCTGGCGCTGGAAGCTGAGGTCGCCAAGGGCGTGATCGGCCTGCCGCGCGTGCTGCGACTGCTCAACACGACGGTTTTCGCGCGCGGGCATGTGCTGCTGCAGGGCGACGTGGGGGTCGGCAAGACGACCCTGCTGCGCGCGTTCTCACACGTGCTGGGTGGCGCCTATGCGCGCATCGAAGGCAGCGTCGACCTGATGCCCAACGACCTGCTCTACTACACCTACATCAACGAACAGGGCCGCCCTGCGGTGGAGCCGGGGCCGCTGATCAGTCATGGCCAAGACCTGGCAATCTTTCTGTTCAACGAAATCAACCGCGCCCGCCCGCAGGTGCACGCGCTGATGCTGCGCGCCATGGCCGAGCGCAGCGTGCAGGCCTTCAATCGCGAATATCCCTTGCCGCATCTGCTGGTGTTTGCCGACCGCAACCGGGTTGAGCGTGAAGAGACGTTCGAGATCTCGTCTGCCGCACGCGACCGCTTCATGATGGAGATCACGATCGAATCGCCGACGGTCGATGCGCAGCGGCGCGACCTCGTCTTCGACCCCCGCTTCCACGACACCGACCGCCTGCTGGCCACGCTGGTGCCGGCGCTGGTGGAGCATCGCAGCATCAATGCCGTGGCCGAGGCCGTGCAACGGCGGGTGCGCACGTCCGAGGCGCTGCAGGCCTACGCCCTGGCACTGTGGCGCGCGACCGCCACGCCAGCCGAGTTCGGCGTGCAACTGAGCGGCCTTGATGCCGCGCGCGTCGTGCTGGCCGGTGCCAGCCCACGCGGCATGAGCTTGATGTTGCGCGCCGCGCGCACCGCGGCCTGGCTCGAAGGGCGCGACTTCGTCACGCCCGAAGACCTGCAGGCGGTGTTCGCCGAAACGCTGTCGCACCGGCTGGTGTACCAGCCCGTCTATGAAATGCAGCGGCACGAGATCGCGCCGCTGCTGATGCCGGCCATCCTGGCGGCGGTGGCCGCGCCTTGAAGCTGCCCGGCGTGCCGCGGTGACTGCCAGCCTGCTGCGCGAGGTGCACTACCGCCTGGCTGCGCCGGCGGCTGGGGCCTACCCGGGCCAACACCGCAGCCACAGCGGTCACAGCGGCCTCGAGTTCCGCACCCATGCCGCGCTGCTCGATGCCCCTCATGCGCGCCGCATCGACGTGCTGGCCAGCCTGCGCGACCCGCATGAACGCTGGCTGGTGCGCCTGAACAGCCAGCGTCTGGCAGCGCCGGTGGCGATGCTGGCAGACCTGTCGGCGTCGATGGGTTTCGAGGGCCCGCCGCGGCGCATGGACGTGCTGGCCGACTTCACCGCGAGCCTGTCGCATTCGGCCTGGCGCGCGGGTGACAGCTTCGGCTTCATCGGCTGCAGTGAAGCGGTAGAGGGTGACTTCAGCCTGCCGCAGACGCGTCAGCATGGCGCCGGCCAGGTGCTGGCCGAGCGGCTGCGCGCGCTGGCTCCGGCCGGCCGCTCGGCACGCGGCATGCTGGACGCGGCCCACCATCTGCCACGGCGGCGCGCGCTGGTGTTCCTGCTGTCCGACTTCCACTGGCCGCTGGCCGACGTGGCGATGGTGCTGGCCAGTCTGTCGGCTCACCAGGTGGTGCCCGTCGTGCTGTGGGGGCCGGGCGAGTTTTCGCTCGGCGCCAGCTTCGGGCTGGCGCACGTGCTCGAGCCCGAGGGCGGCGCGCGGCGCTGGTTGTGGTGGCGTGAGTCGCTACGCGCGCGCTGGCAAGCGGCGCACGCGGCGCGGCGCGACGCGCTGTGGCAAATCTTCCGCAGCCAGCGCCGCGAGCCGCTGCTGCTGCGCGGCGCCTACGACGCTGACGCCGTGACGCGCTACTTCGTGGCATGAACCGCGCCGCCTTCGTCATGGCGACGCTGCTGCTGCTGGCGTCGCCCTCGCTCTGGTCCGCCCCGGCGGCCGAAGTCAGCACCGAAGAGCCCCGCGCTTACGGCTACCAGGTCGGCGACCGCCTGCAGCGCCGCGTGCTGGTGCAGGTCCCAGCGACCTGGCAGCTCGACCCGGCCTCGCTGCCCACCACCCGCCGCGGCCAGCCCATCGAGTTGCGGCGCGTCGACGTACGCAGCAGCGCGTTCGGCGGCGTCACACGCCACGAAATCCTGCTCGAGTACCAGGTCTTCCTGGCGCCGCTGGCCGTGCGCACGCTGGAACTGGCGCCCTGGCAACTGCAGTTCGAAGCCGGTGCGCATCGCCAAGCGTTGCGGGTCGATGCCTGGCCGGTGACGGTGGCACCGTTGGTGCCCGTCGCGGTGTCGCCGCGCACCGGCCTGGGCGAGGTGCAGCTCGATGTGGAGCCGCCCTTGATCGACACCAGGCCGATGCAGCGCAGGCTGATGCTGTTTGCGCTGCTCGCGCTGGTGCTGCTGGCGTGGCTGGCCGTTGTCTACCTCGGCCCGCCGTGGCGCGCCGCGCGGCGGCGGCCCTTCGGCCTGGCCTGGCGGCAACTGCGGGCGCTGCCGAAGCGGCCGAGTCGCGACCAGTGGCAGGCCGCGCTGCGATCGCTGCACGAGGCGCTCAACCGCACGTCGGGGGTTGTCGTGTTTGCTTCAGGGCTGACCGACTTCGTCACTGCCAACCCCGGCTTCGCGCCGCAACAGGCCGAACTGGCGCGCTTTCTGGAACGTTCGCGGCAGGAGTTCTTCGCTGGCGCGGGCAACGGCCCGGCCGACGCTGAGGTGGCCGGGCTGCTGGCGCTGGCGCGCCGGCTGTATGACGCCGAACGGGGTCTGGCATGAACGCGGCTCGCTGCTGGCTGCACGCCTGATGCAAGGCCTGGCCTTCGACGAGCCCTGGGCGCTGCTGCTGCTGGCGCTGGCCTTGCTTCCGCTGCTGCGCACGCCGCAGCCGACGCTGCAAAGCGGCTGGCTGGCTCTGGCGCCGGCCGACACTGCCTCGGCACTGGTGGATGCCACCTTGCGTGCCGCTGCCGTGCTGGCGGTGGCGGCCCTGGCGGTTGCGCTGGCCGGGCCGCACCTGCCTGAATACACCGTCGAACGCACCGGCCAGGGCGCGGAGATCGTGCTCTTGCTGGACCGCAGCCGCAGCATGGACCAGGGCTTCGCACAGGCTCAGGCGCCGCCGCCGGGCGCGCGCGGCAACAACGCCGCCACGCTCGACTACTACTTCAGCCAGACCCCGGGCCGGCTGCGCGAATCCAAGGGCCAGGTGGCACGCCGCCTGCTGACCGAGTTCACCGTCAAGCGGCCCGATGACCGCTTCGCGCTCGTCGTCTTCAGCACCTTGCCGCTTCGCGTGCTCGATTTCACCGACAAGCCCGAGCTCATCCAGGCCGGCATCGGCGCCGGCGAAGTCGGCCGCGGCTTGTCCGAGACCAACATCGGCATGGCGCTGGCGGCCGCACTGGAGGCCTTCGACGGGCGACCGTACAGCGGCTCGCGCATCGTGATGCTGGTCTCTGACGGCGGCGACCGGCTGGACCCCGATACCCGCGAGCGGTTGGCGCGGCAGGTGCGCGAGCAGCGGGTGTCCCTCTACTGGCTGTACATGCGCACCCCCAGCAGCCCCACGCTGGCCTCGGCCACGACGGAGATGAACGACAGCGTGCCCGAGCTGCTGCTGCACCGGTATTTCCAGTCGCTGGGCACGCAGTACCGCGCCTACGAGGCGGCTGACGCGCATGCACTCGAGCAGGCCATCGACGACGTCAACCGCAGCGAGAAGCTGCCCATCGTGCAGCACGACACCCTGCCCCGGCGCGACCTGTCGCCGTGGGCACATGGGGTGGCGCTGTTTTGCGTGCTGCTGCTGTTGGCGGCCCGCCTGGTGGAGTTGCGGCAATGGGCCTGATGACGCGCCGCAAGGGTGTGCGCCTGGCGCTGCTGGCGCTGGCGCTGCTGGCCGTTGCAGCGGCGGCCGACCTGTGGCAACTGCGGCGGGTGCAGTCGCTCAACCTGCTCATCGGCAGCGGGCAGGTGCCCGCACCCGCTGCCGGTGCAGCGCCGGAACTGCAGTTCGCGCATGCCCAGGCGCAGGCCGCCAGCGGCGCCGTCGATGCCGCCATCAACCGCTACGGCGCGATCGCCGGCACCTCGGCGCTCGGCCGCGCGGCACGCTACAACGGCGCCAACCTGCTGCTGCGCCAGGCGCTGGAACTGCACGCCAACCAGCGCGCCGGGCAGGCCCTGGCGTTGGTTGAACTGGCCAAGGAAGGCTACCGCGAAGTCTTGCGCCATGACGCTGACGACTGGGCCGCGCGCTATAACCTCGAACGCGCCCAGCGCCTGCTGCCCGACCCCGAGGAAGGTGAAGACGTGGGCACCGAAGCACCGCGCGCGGCCGAACGTTCGGCCACCACGATGCGTGGCTATTCGCCGGGGCTGCCATGATCAGGCAGGGCCGCAGTTGGCCGGCGACCTGGCGCTCGGCCTGGCCGCTGGCCGCGGCAGCCGCGCTGCTGCTGGCCACGGTCGCACGGCCCGATTGGGCCGGCGAGCGCCGGCTGGTGGAGCACATCGTCGTGCTGGACATCACCGAAAGCATGAACACGCAGGACATGACCGACGGCCCGACGCCGCTGTCGCGCCTGGCCTACGCCAAGCTGGCGCTGGCGCAGGCGCTGCCGCAGCTGCCGTGCGGCGCGCGGCTGGGCTGGGGCGTGTTCACCGAGCACCGCAGCTTCTTGCTGACGGCGCCGGTGGAGGTGTGCGCGCACCGCAACGAACTGTTGCGCAGCCTGGCCTACATCGACCGCCGCATGGCCTGGTCAGGCAACAGCGAGGTGGCCAAGGGCCTGCACAGCGGCCTGCGCATCAGCCAGGCGATGGCCAGCAAGCCGTCGCTGGTATTCGTGACCGATGGCCACGAGGCGCCACCACTGGACGCGCGCTACCGCCCGCGACACGATCTCGAGATCGGCCAACTGCAAGGCCTGGTGGTGGGCGTCGGCGGCCAGGCGCTGCTGCCGATCCCCAAGACCGACCCGTTGGGCCAGCCCATCGGCCGCTGGAGCGCCGACGACGTGCTGCAAACAAGCCCGTACAGCCAGGGCCGTGGCGGCAGCGTCAAAGGCGAGACGATGGTTGACGGAGAACCCGCCGCCAGCAACGAGGTCGTTAGCGCGCTCGGCGGCACGCCGGGCAGCGAGCACCTGTCGAGCCTGCGCGAGCCCTACCTGCGGCTGCTGGCCTCCGAGCTTGGCCTGGGCTACCACCGGCTGGGCTCGGTGGCGGAGCTGGTACAGGCGCTGCAGGCGCGCGCACTCACGCGTCCGGTGGCCGTGCGTCGCGATGGCCGCATGGCGCTGGCCGCGGCCGCGCTGGGCCTGCTGCTGCTGCCACATGCTGCGGCGCTGCGGCGCGGGCGACGTCAGCGTCACACGACAAGACCAGCGCCACCGGGCGCATCGCAACGGTGAACAAGGAGCTCGGGTCGCCGTGGCCTGGCCGGTCGCGCCGCCAGACAGGCTGAGCTCTCAACGCGCCGTGGCGGCGCCGGCGCTCACCTGGGCAGCGGATGGTGGCCGCAAACGGCGCCACACCTTCAGCGCGTCCACCGTGGCCGCCACGTCGTGCACGCGCACCACGTGGGCGCCGGCCTCGACCGCGGCCAGCGCAGCGGCAAGGCTGGCCGCCAGCCGGTCGTGCGCCGGCTTGCCGCCCGTCAGCGTGCCGAGCATGCCCTTTCGAGACAGGCCCACCACCAGCGGCCGCCCCAGCGCCAACAGCACCTGCTGCTGCGCCAGCAGCTGGCAGTTCTGATCCAGCGTCTTGCCGAAGCCGTAGCCAGGGTCGACCGCGATGCGCTCGATCGCCACACCGCCTTGCAGCACGCGTTGCACACGCGCAGCGAGGAATTCGGCCACCTCTCGCGTGACGTCGTCGTAGACCGCCAGCGACTGCATGGTGGCCGGGTCGCCGACCATGTGCATCAGGCACACGCCAGCCGACGGGTGCGCAGCGCAGACGTCGAGCGCGTTCGGTTCACGCAGCGCCCGCACGTCGTTGATGATGTCGGCGCCGGCATCGAGCACGGCGCGCATGACTTCGGCCTTGCAGGTGTCAACCGAAACGGGCACCCCCAGCGTCACCGCCGAACGCACCACCGGCAGGATGCGTCGCAGCTCTTCGCCCGCCGGCACCGGCGGCGCACCGGGGCGCGTGGATTCACCGCCGATGTCAAGCAGGTCGGCCCCCTGCTGCACGAGGGCCTCGCAGCGCCGCAGCGCGGCACCTTCGCGGAAGGCCTGGCCGCCGTCTGAAAACGAGTCGGGTGTGACGTTTACGATGCCCATCACCAGCACGCGCTGCAGCGACAGCCGAAAGCGCGAGCATTGCCAATAGAGGTCATTGGCATGGCTGTCCATCGAGAGCGGAGTCGATACCATGCGCGACTCTAGCGTCTGTGCGTCGGCTCTGCCCGGGCCGGCGAGCGCCGATGCAGCAGGACCATCGCCATGCCCAGCACCGCCCCGCACACCAGCGCCTACATCGGCCTGGGCGCCAATCTGGGCGATCCGTCGGCCGCGGTACTGGCAGCGGCACAGGCCATCGGCGAGCTGCCACGCACTCGGCTGGTGGCGTTGTCGAGCCTGTTCCGGAGCAAGCCGATCGACGCCCACGGGCCCGACTTCACAACGCGGTGGCGCACATCCAGACCCAGCTCACGGCACTGGAGCTGTTGGCTGCGCTGCAAGCGTTGGAGATCGGTGCCGGTCGGGCGCGGCCATTCCGCAACGCGCCTCGCACGCTCGACCTGGACATCCTGCTCTACGGCGATGTGGTGAGCAGCACGCCCACGCTGACGCTGCCCCATCCGCGCATGCACGAGCGCCGATTCGTGCTGTGGCCGCTGGCCGAACTCGCGCCGCAGCTCGAGTTTCCCGGGCTCGGCAGCCTGCAGCACTTGCTGGCCCAGGTTGCCGGGCAGGCCGTCGAACGCGTGAACACGTGACGGCGTGCACGCCTGCCGGGCCTGGCAGGCGTGCACCTTCTGCGGGCAGTCGAGCCAGGCCACGCCGCCAGTAGCTCACCAAGTGAGCGTGATTGCCATTGCACGCGAAATGAGCCCCTTTTCGTTGGACCATGCAAGTCGCGGCGGATCGATAATCTGCCGGCAATCTTCCGCGCCTTCCGCCCGATGACCACCTCCGCCGCCCTGCAACGCTTCGTCGACGACGAATTGATGCGCGTCCCGCTGCTGGCCGAGCAGGTGATCGAAGAGGCCTTGGCGGCGATGCGCAAGGACTCGACCGGCATGAGCCTGCGTGAGCGAACGCTGGTGGCCGACGTTCAGCGAGGGCTGTTGGCGCACCGCCATCTGGCGGCGCGCGAATTCGTGCGCGCCCTGGGCGATCACGTGCGACGCGAACTGGGCGACCTGGAGAGCACACGCAACCCGGCGCCGTCGACGCTGGGCGGGCTGTCCCTGGTCGACGAGTCGCAGGTCGAGGTCGACGTCGAGATTTCGCGCGCGATCGAGGCCATCCACAGTGTGGCCGAGTACGAACTGCGCGAGCTGATGTCCTACACCTCGGCCCTGGTCGGCGATATGGACGTGGCACGCGACTACAACCCGTTCCGGCCCGAGGTGCTGGGCCGCTCGCTGTGGGAGGGGGCCCAGGCCCTGCCTCTGGGGCGCGCCTACCAGCTGGCCTTCATGCGGCATGCGTGCCTGCCGCTGGCCCAGCTGGTGCGCAAGACCTACGCCGGTGCCTGCGCGCGGCTCGAGTCGATGGGCGTCGAACCTGCGGTCTACCGCACGATCATCGTCTTCGGCAGCCGCCGCGCTCCCGGGCAGCAGGATTCCTTCTTCGACTCGCAGGTCAACCGCGTCGAATCGACCACGCCCCAGCCTGGCCCTGCCGGCCGGCCGCAGGCGCAGGACCAGGCGCCGGCGCCAGCGGCGGTCTCGACGCCAGCCCCCGCGCTGCCGCGGGCCGGGACGCGACAGTCGCTCGACCAGGTACTGGCCCATGCCGACGACCTGCTGCGCAACCTGCCGGTCGACGGCAGCCACCACCAGCGCGAACAACTGCGCAACCTGCAACGCCAGCAGATGGTGGACAGCGCAGAGAAGGCCACCGAGCGCGAGCTGATCGAGTTGATCGACCGCCTGTTCGACGCCGTGCTGGGCAACCGCCGCCTCGACCAGGACATCCAGAACCTGATCGCGCGTCTGCAGGCCCCGGCCTTGCGGCTGGCGCTGCGCGACCCGGCCACGCTCGACAACTACACCCACCCGGTGTGGCTGCTGATGGACCGCATGGCGCTGCAAGGCGAGCTGCATCCGCCGGCCGGCGACCCCGAGCGCACCCGCATGTTGCGTTTCATGCACGGCCTGCTCGACACGCTGGCGCAGGAGCAGGCGCGCGACGCCGACGCTTTCCGCTGGGCGCGTGAACGCGTGATGGCCTACGAGCGCGTGCGCTTCGAACAGCGGCGCAGCGCGTCAGAGGCCGAGCTGCACAGCCTGCAGGCGCTGGAAGACCAGACCGTGGCCGGCGGGCCGCCACCGACCAGCCCGGGCGCGCTCGATGTCGGCCAGCTCGACACCGTTCCGGCCGAACTGATCGACAATTTGTCGGCCGCCGGCCCGGCCGAAGGCCATCCCACTGATGGTGCGGCCTGGTTGCAGAACCGCCGCAGCGGCGAATGGGTGCACATGTTCATGCAGGGCGTCTGGGTCCGGGCGCAACTGTTGTGGTACGGCCGGCACCGCGAATACTGGCTGTTCGGTGACGGCGCCTCGGCCAACACCTGGGCCATCAGGCGGCGCGCGCTCGAGCGCATGCTGCAGATGCAGCTGATGACCGCGGTCGCGCCGCGATCGCTGATCCGCGACGCCGCCAGCCGGGTGCTGAACAAGCTCACGCAGTCGGCCTGACCCGGCCCTCGCCCTGCAAGGCCGCAGCGACCGGCATTGCCGCCGGCACCCAGAGGCGCAAGACCTCGGCGGCATCGCCGACGCCGCGCCGCGACAGGGCTGAAAACAACGTCACCCCAATGTCGGCCTGCTCACCGGTCAGGTTGCCCAATACCTCTTGCGCGCCCTGCAGTGCAGCGTCGGACTCGCGGCGGTTGAGCTTGTCGGACTTGGTCAGCAGCACCAGCAGCCGCACCTCACCGGTGGCCAGTCGCGGTGCGATCAGATCGAGCAGACTGCGGTCGAGGTCGGTGTAGCCCAGCCGCGCATCGACCATCTGCACCACGCCATGCAGGTTGCGCCGCACCACCAGGTAGTCGGCCATCACCTCCTGCCAGCGCAGCTTGGCAGCGCGCTCCACCGCTGCGTAGCCATAGCCGGGCAGGTCGGCCAGCCAGGCGTCGGCGGCGTCCTTGGGGCCGACCTCGAACAGGTTGATGTGTTGCGTGCGCCCCGGCGTGCGCGATGCGAAGGCCAGCCGCTTGTGCTGCGCCAGCGTGTTGATGGCGGTCGACTTGCCAGCATTGCTGCGGCCGACGAAGGCGATCTCGGGTCGCTCGGTCACCGGCAACTGGTCGAGCCGGCTTGCGGTGACGAGAAAACGCGCGCTGTGCAGCCACGCCAGGGCGGCCTTGGCGGCAGCTGTATCGGTGTCACGAGGGGCGCGAAAGGCTGGTGTCATGCGCCATTGTAAAATTCGACGGTTTCGGGTCCTCGCATCGGCCCGTTTCGCCATTGCCAATCACTCGAGGCTCGTGCATGAAGCTGCCCATCCTGTCCGCCCCCTTGCTGCTGAGGCTGTCGCTCGCAGTCGTAACCGTGAGCGCGGTCTTCAGCCCGGCCTGGGCCGCAGACGCCAAGGCGCCCTTCAAGGCCGACGCCGCCAAGGGCAGCACCCTGGCCGCCGCCTGCCAGGGTTGCCACACGGCCGACGGGTCGCGTGGGCTGCCTGCCAACCCCATTCTGCAGGGCCAGCACCCCGAGTACATCCTCAAGCAGCTGGGCGAGTTCAAGTCGGGCAAGCGCAACAATCCGATCATGAAGGGCATGGCCGCGATCCTGTCCGATGACGACGCGAAGCACGTGGCCGCGTTCTACGCCGGCAAGCTGGCCCAGCCTGGCTTCGCCAAGGGCAAGGACACGGTCTACCTGGGTGAGAAGATCTACCGCGGCGGCATCGCCGAGCGCAACGTTCCCGCCTGCGCCGGCTGTCACAGCCCCAACGGCGCCGGCATCCCCGCGCAGTTCCCGCGCGTGGCGGGCCAGCACGCTGATTACACCGAAGCGCAGCTGGTTGCCTTCCGTGGCGGCGCGCGCGGCAACAGCGCGCAGATGGCCGCCATCGCCGGCAAGTTGAACGACCGCGAAATCAAGGCGGTGTCCGACTACATCGCCGGCTTGCGCTGACTGCCTTCCCAACCCCTTGTCGATAGGGCGCTGCTGCTGGGCTGGCGGATAGTCAAGCGCGCGTTCAGGCGCGTTACTTCATGAGTGATGGCAACCACAGCGACAGCGGCTGGAACTCGAGCACCACCACCAGGCCCAGCGTCAGCGCGGCAACGAAGATCCACACGCCGCGGAAGATCTGCCGCAGATGCACGTCCTTCAGCAGCGCGTTGAGCACGAACAGGTTCATGCCCACCGGCGGCGAGATCAGGCCGATCTGCACCACCAGCACGATCAACACGCCGAACCAGACCGGGTCGAAGCCCAGGCCGACGACGATGGGGAAGAAGACAGGAATCGTCAACAGCACCATCGACAGCTCTTCCATGATGGTGCCGAGCAGGATGTAGACGACCATCATCGCGCCGACCACCATCAGCGGCGACAGGCCGAGCTCCAGGATCGCGTCCTTCAGGTCAGCCGGCATGCTGGTGAAGTTGACGAAGCTCGAGAAGAGCATCGCCGCGATCAGGATCGTGAACAGCATCGCCGTCGTGCGGGCGCTTTCGACCAGCACCTCGTACAACACCTGGACCGTGAGCGCCCTGCGCGCCAGCGCGAAGAAGAAGGCGCCCGAGGCACCAATGCCCGCGCCTTCGGTGGCCGTGAAGACACCGCCGTAGATGCCACCCAGCACCACGATCACCAGCAGCAGCACACCCCAGATGTCGCGCAGCGCCGTCAGCCGCCCGGCCCAGCTGGTCTTCTCGCCGGCCGGCCCGGACAGCGGGTCGCGCCAGGTGATCCAGGCCACGCCGACCATCAGGAAACCGGCGCACATCAGACCCGGCAGCACGCCGGCGGCGAACAGCTTGCCGATGTTGGTCTCGGTGACGATGCCGTAGATGACCATGATCGTCGACGGCGGGTTCATGATGCCCAGCGTGCCGCCGGCAGCGATCACGCCAGTCGACAGGTAGTCGGCGTAGCCGAGCTTCTTCATCGGCGGGTAGGCCACCTTGGCCATCGTGGCCGCGGTGGCGATCGAGCTGCCGCAGATGGCCCCGAAACCGGCGCAGGCAATCACGGTGGCGTGCGCCAGCCCGCCGCGCCGATGACCGATGAAGGCATAGGCGGCACGGAAGAGTTCGTGCGCCAGCCCCGCTCGGGCGACGAAGTTGCCCATCAGGATGAACAGCGGCACCACGCTCAGCGTGTAGGCGAAGCCGGTGTCGTAAACCACCTGCGCCACATTGGCCATGGTCGGCGCCCAGCCGCGCAGCAGACCCAGTCCGACGAAGCCCACCGCGCCCATCGCGAAGGCCAGCGGCACGCGCAACAGCGCGAGCATGAACACGGCCGCGAAGCCGATCAGCGCCGCGGTCATTTCATGTCCAGCAGAGTCGACCGGCGGCTGCCGCGGACATCAATCGACGCCGATGTGATGGTGACTCACCGGCTGCACCATCAGCAGCCCGTGCACGCAGGCCGTCAGGCCGCACAGCACGCTCATCAGGTAGACGAAGGGCCCCAGTGGCAGCTTGAGCTGGGGGGTGAGGTCGCCATACTCCACCATCTGGCTGCCCTTGGTCCACATCAGCCAGGCCACGCCCAGCAGCGCCGCCGCACACAGGGCGTCGACGATCATCTCCTGCACGCGCAGCAGCCAGCGCGGCATCAGAGCGTCGAGTGAATCGAAGACCACATGCTCGCCGCGCAGGCTGACCAGCGGCATGCCGGCGAAGATCACCACCACCAGCAGCAGTTCGGTCAGCTCGAGCGAACCGGTGACCGAGGTCGACGCCAGCTTGCGGCCGCTCACGTCGGCCAGGGTCAGCAACATGATGCCGAACAGGGCGAGCGCGGCCAGCACGCCGCACGCGGTGGAGAGCAGGCGCTTGAGCTTCAATGCGCGTCTACTGCAGCTTCTTGATCTCGGCGCGGAAATCGGCCAGCACTTTCCTGGCGTTCTTCAGGCCCTTCTTCTCGGCGTCGGCGGCCCACTTGTCCTCCAGCGGCGTGGTCCTGTCCTGCACCGCCTTGACGAAGGCCGCGTCGGCCTTGGTGAACTGCACGCCGCCGGCCTGCATGAAGGCCATCCCGCGGCGGTCGACCTTGTCCCAGCCACGGCCGAACATGCGCGCGGCAAACTCGCCTGACAGCTCGTCGACCGCCTTCTTCACGTCGGGCGGCATCGAGTCGTACTTGGCCTGATTCATGATCAAGACAAAGCTGGTGTTGTACAGGCCGCCCGGAAACAGCGTGGCGTACTTGATGACCTTGTCGATCTTGAAGCCTTCGACCGACTCGGCCGGGAACAGCGTGCCGTCCATCACGCCAGTGGACAGCAACTCGTAGCTTTCAGGCGCGGGCTTGAGCGTGACGTTCATGCCCAGCGCCTTGGTGATCTCGTTGACCATGCCGCCGCCGATGCGCCACTTCATGCCGGTCAGGTCGTCCAGCTTGGTGACCGGCTTCTTGGTATTGAAGACGATGCCCGGGCCATGCGTGAACACGGTTAGTACCTTGACGCCCTTGTGTTCGTCGGCGATCGCCGGGTTCTTCTGGTACATGCGCTGGAACGCGACCGAGGTGACCTCGGCCGAATCGCCGAGGAACGGCACCTCGACGAACTGCGTGGTCGCAAAGCGCCCCGGCGTGTAGCCGTGCACCGTGAACGAGAGGTCGGCCAGGCCATTGCGCACGGCGTCGAAGGTGCCCGGCGGGGCGCTCACGGCGCGCGGCAGCTGGTTGCACTTGACCTTGTTGGCCGTCTTCTGCTCGAGCAGGGCGCACCACTCCTTCTGCGTCTCGGTCAGGGTGTGCGCGGGCGGCACCCAGGACGACATCGTGATCGTGATCGGCTGTGACCAGGCGGCGCCACAGACCACCGCTGCAGCGGCCATCAGCGCCAGTGGGCGCAATGAAGCAAGGGACATGGAGCCTCCGACAAGGAACTGGAACGGCCTGCATTGTCCGGTCTGGGCCGACAGCGACCGTTGCCCAGCGCCTAGGGGAAACACCGACCGCGTGCCGACTGACGACGGCGCACCTCGTGGAGCGGGGGCAGGCAGCGCGGCGGTGGCCTTGCTGACGCGTGCGATGCAGCGCCTGGGTCGCTCGGCCGCGCAGGCAAGCAGTGCAGCGTTGGCGATCGAGGCGCAAGCCCACCCCACGCTGCTATGACGCCAGGCCTGCGCCCCGTCGAGTGAATAATCGCCGGTTGCGCGAGCGCCGGGCGAAGGGCGCTCGGAGGACGCCCGGAGCAACGCTCATGACCAAACAACTCAGGCTCATCTCGTCGATGGCCACCCGCCCCTTGCTGGCCGAATTGGCCGAGGCCTATCGCGCCGTTCAACCGCAGGTCACGCTGGCGATCGAATCGGTGGGTGGTGTCGATGCCTCCAGGCGCGTGCAGGCCGGCGAGGCGTTCGACGCCGTCGTGCTGGCCGCCAATGCCATCGAACAGCTCACCAGGGCCGGCCGCATCGTGCCTGGCAGCCGGGCCGACCTGGCGCGTTCAGGGGTGTCGGTGGCGGTGCGCGCCGGTGCGCCGGCACGGGACATCGGCAGCGAAGCGGCAGTCCGCCAGGCTGTGCTGGCGGCGCGCAGCATCAGCTGCTCCACCGGGCCCAGTGGCGTCCATCTGCAGCACGTGTTCGAGCGCTGGGGCATTGCCGACAGCATCAAGGCACGCCTGGTGCAGGCGCCGCCAGGGGTGCCGGTGGGCAGCCTGGTGGCCCAAGGCGAGGTTGAGCTCGGCTTTCAGCAAACCAGCGAGCTGATCAATCTGCCCGGCATCACCGTGCTCGGGCCGCTGCCGCCGTCGATCCAGATCATGACCGTGTTCGCGGCTGGCCTGGCCAGCGCGTCGACGCAGGCCGATGCCGTGCGCGCGCTGCTGACGTGGCTGGTGTCACCCGCCACGGCCGACATCAAACACCGCAATGCGATGGAGAGTGCCGGATGACCATCGCCCATACCCGGCTCGGCCGCAGCGGCCTGATCGTGTCGCGCCTGGCGCTCGGCACCATGACCTTCGGCTTGCAGACTGACGAGGCCACCTCGTACTGCATCCTCGACCGGGCGGCCGAAGGCGGCATCAACTTCCTCGACACGGCCGATGTCTACCCGCTGGGCGGCACGATCCAGACCGCCGGCCGGACTGAAGAGATCATCGGCCGCTGGCTGCGCCTGAACGGCGGCAACCGGCGCCAGCAGTTCGTGCTGGCAACCAAGGCGGTGGGCAAGATGGGCCCCAACCCGTGGGACCAGGGCGCGTCGCGCAAGCACCTGCTGTCGGCCATCGATGCCTCGCTGGCACGGCTGCAGACCGACCATGTCGACCTCTATCAGCTGCACCACGACGACCGCACGACAGCGCTCGATGAAAGCCTGGAGGCGCTCGACATCATCGTGCGATCGGGCCGCGCACGCTACGTCGGGGTGTCGAATTTCCTGGCTTACCGGTTGGCGCGCGCGCTCGGGCGGGCCGAGTTCCTGCGTCTGGTCAAGCCGGTGTGCGTGCAGCCGCGCTACAGCCTGCTGTTCCGCGAAATCGAACGTGAGCTGCTGCCGCTGGCGCAGGACGAAGGCCTCGGCGTCATCCCCTACAACCCCTTGGCTGGCGGCCTGCTGACGGGCAAGTACCAGCTCGACGACGCACCGCAAGCCGACACCCGCTTCACGCTGGGCACCGCCGGCGCGATGTACCAGGAGCGCTACTGGAACGAACGCTGTTTTGCCACCGTGACGCAGCTGCAGGCGCTGGCCGCCGAGGCCGGCGTGCCGCTGGCCACGCTGGCCGTGGCCTGGGTGATGGCCAATCCGCAGATCACCGCGCCGCTGCTGGGCGCCAGCCGGCCCGAGCAGCTCGACGCCACGCTGGCCGCTGCCGACTACACGCTCGATCCGGCGCTCGAGGTCAAGCTCGACGAACTGACCGCCGACTATCGCAAGGGCGACGCGCCGCGCTAGGGCCCGGGCGCCTCAGCGGGCGCCGAATTGCAGGCCGATGAACAGGTCTTTGAGCTCGCGCGGTTGCGAGCGCCAATACTGCCGCGGGGCGTGGACCTGCGCGCCGAGCTTGGCCGCGGCGTGCCAGGGCCAGCGCGGGTTGTAGAGCATCGCGCGCGCCAGCGCCACGGCATCGGCCTGGCCTTGCGCGATCACTTGGTCGGCCTGTTCGGGCTCGGTGATCAGCCCGCAGGCGATGGTGGGCAGGCCCACTGCGGCCTTGATCGCCTGCGCGAACGGAAGCTGGTAGCCCGGGCCGAGTGTGATGCGCTGCAAGGGCGAGATGCCGCCGCTGGAGACATGGATGGCGGCGCAACCGCGGCGGTGCAGCGCCTGGCTGAAGGCGATCGTGCTGTCCAGGTCCCAGCCGCCGTCGACCCAGTCGGTGGCCGACACGCGGACCCACACCGGCACCTCGGCCGGCACCGCGGCGCGCGCGGCGTCGAACACTTCGAGCGGAAAGCGCAGTCGCTTGTCCAGGCTGCCGCCGTAGGCGTCGGTGCGCTGGTTGCTGATCGGCGACAGGAACTGGTGCAGCAGATAGCCATGCGCGGCATGCAGTTCGATGCCCTCGACGCCGGAGCGCACCGCCCGCCGCGCCGCATCGGCAAAGGCCAGTCGCACCCGCCGCAAGCCGTCTGCGTCCAACGCCGTCGGCGCTTCTTCGGCCGGCCCGTGCGGCAGGGCTGACGCCGAGACCGCCGGCCAGCCTGCGGGCGAGCTGGCCCGCACCTGCTGACCCCCATCCCAAGGCGCCTGGCTCGAGGCCTTGCGCCCGGCATGGCCGAGCTGGATCGCGAGCTTGATCGGCGCATGCGCACGCAGCGCTCCGGTCAGGTGACGCAGCGCCGCCTCCTGCGCGTCGTCGTGCAGCGCCAGGCAGCCGGTGGTGATACGGCCCCGGCGTTCAACCGCCGTGGCCTCGATGATCAGCAAACCGGCCCCCGACAGCGCCAGCTGGCCCAGGTGCATCAGGTGCCAGTCGTTGACCACGCCATCGACTGCCGAGTACTGGCACATCGGCGCAATCACGATCCGGTTGGGCAGCGCCAGTGCGCCGAGTTGCCAGGGAGAAAAGAGTGTGGACATGACCTGCCAAGTGCCAGCGAGTGCCAGCGATGCGGGTTGAGCGCGTTGCGCACGTCCGCCGGACGGGCTGCGCTGCGCTGTGCTGCGAATGCTAGCGCCTGGCTGCGGCGCGCTCCATCGCTACCTCCCGGCGGCTCGCCATCCGTGTTCGCCAGCGCACGGACGGGGCATGCGGCTGCGCCTAGCGTCATCGGCATTGCGCGCGGCGCGAAGCCGGCATCAGGAGCGCCCATGACCCCCACTCGACCGCTCGAGCCTGCGCGCCTGCTCCCCGACCCTGCCACGCGCATCGAGATCGACAGCTTCGGGCCGATCGACGTTCCGGCTGGCGCGCTGTGGGCGGCCCAGACCGAGCGCAGCAGGCGCCTGTTTGCCATCGGCAGGCAGCTCATGCCGCCGGAGATCGTGCACGCGCTGGCCGAGATCAAGCGTGTGGCCGCCGAGGTCCATCTCGAGCTCGGACTGCTGGAAAAAGACAAAGGCGCAGCCATCGCACTGGCAGCAGCGCGGGTGGCGGCCGGCGAGTTCGACGCCGAGTTTCCGCTCTCGGTCTGGCAGACCGGCTCGGGAACGCAGAGCAACATGAACGTCAACGAGGTCGTCGCCAATCTCGCTTCGCTGGCGCTCGGCGGCGTGGTCGGCGGCGGACGCCTGGTGCACCCGAACGACGACGTGAACCGGGGCCAGTCGTCGAACGATGTCTTTCCGACCGCCATGCACGTGGCGGTGGTGCTGATGGTGCGCCCGCTGTTGACATCACTGGGTCGCTTGCGCTCGGCGCTGCAGTCCAAGGCCAGCGCATTCGCCGACATCATCAAGATCGGACGCACCCACCTGCAGGACGCCACGCCGATCACGCTGGGGCAGGAATTCGGTGGCTATGAAGCCCAGCTGGCGACTGCAGAAGCGGCCCTGCGCCTGACCCTGCCGGCGGTCCATGCGCTGGCCATCGGCGGCACTGCGGTCGGCACCGGCCTCAACACCCACCCCGAATTCGGCAGCAGGGTCGCAGGCGCGTTGGCGGCCCGGCTCGGCGAGCCGTTCGTGGTCGCACCGAACCTCTTTGCCGCGATGGCCGGGCATGAAGCGCTGGTCAGCCTGCACGGGGCACTAAGGACCCTGTGCGTGGCGCTGGCGAAGATCGCGGGCGATATCCGGCTGATGGGCAGTGGTCCGCGCGCCGGGTTCGGTGAACTGATCCTGCCGGCCAACGAAGCGGGCAGTTCCATCATGCCGGGCAAGGTCAACCCGACCCAGGTCGAAGCGCTTACCATGGTCTGCGCGCAGGTAATGGGGCATGACGTGGCGATCGGCATTGCCGCCAGCCAGGGGCACTTCGAGCTCAATGTGTACAAGCCGCTGATCGCCTACGACGTGCTCGACAGTCTGGCGCTGCTCGGCGATGCGATGGCGAGCTTTGCCGCCCACTGCGTCGAAGGCATCGAGGTCGACACCCAGCGGACCAGCGAACTGCTCGACCGATCCCTGATGTTGGTGACCGCGCTGGCACCGCACATCGGCTATGACCGTGCGGCATCGATCGCCAAGGCGGCTTACGCCAACGGCACCACCCTGCGGGTCGCGGCCCTGACCGACGGTGGCGTCAGCGCCGCTGACTTCGACGCCTGGGTGCGTCCGGCTGCGATGATCGGCCGCAGGCCGCCGTGAGCCGCGGGCCGGGGTGAGATCGCGAAGACCTGGTGTTCGACCGGGATCAGGCTTGTCGCGCCAGCACCGCCGCCAGCGACTGCCCGGTGTGCGACCCGGCCGCCACCACCGCCTCCGGCGGTCCTTCGACAACGACACGCCCGCCGCCATTGCCGCCTTCGGGGCCGAGGTCGATCACCCAGTCGGCTTCGGCGATGACGTCGAGGTCGTGCTCGATCACGACCACGCTGTGGCCGCCGTTGACCAGCCGGTGCAGCACGCGGATGAGTTTCTCGACGTCGGCCATGTGCAGGCCCACCGTCGGTTCGTCCAGCACGTACAGCGTGTGCGGCGCCTTGTTGCCGCGACGCGTGATGTCGTCGCGCACCTTGCTCAGCTCGGTCACCAGCTTGATGCGCTGGGCCTCGCCGCCGCTCAGCGTCGGTGACGGCTGGCCCAGCGTCAGATAGCCCAGGCCCACGTCCTTGAGCAACTGCAGCGGATGGCTGATGACGGGCATGCTGGCGAAGAAGTCGACCGCTTCGTCGACCTCCATCCGCAGCACATCGCCGATGTTCTTGCCGCGCCAGCTGACGGCCAGGGTCTCGGCGTTGAAGCGCTGGCCGTGGCAGGTGTCGCAGGGCACCTTCACGTCGGGCAGGAAACTCATCTCGATGGTGCGCACGCCCTGCCCCTCGCAGGCCGGACAGCGGCCCCCGCCGACCTTCTGGCCGGCGGCCCCTGATCCTGCGCTGTTGAAACTGAAACGCGCCGCGGCGTAACCGCGCGCCCTGGCTTCCAGCGTTTCGGTGAAGAGCTTGCGGATCGCGTCCCAGAAGCCGATGTAGGTGGCCGGGCAACTGCGCGGGGTCTTGCCGATCGGCGTCTGGTCGACCTCGAGCACGCGGTCGATCGACTCGAAACCGGCCAGGCCGGTGCAGCCGACGAGCGCCGGCAGCCGGCCCGCGGCCAGCGCATCGCGCCCGGCCTTGCTGACCTTGAGGGCCGCGACGGCGTGCACGTTGGCCAGCAGTACGTCGCGCGCGAGCGTGCTCTTGCCCGAGCCCGACACACCGGTGACCGCCACCAGCCGCTGCAGCGGCAGGCGCAGCCTGATCTGCTGCAGGTTGTGCAGCGAGGCCCCGGTCAGGACCAGCGCCGGCATCCGGGCGTCGATGCTGCGCCGCGGCTGCAGCGGGTGCCGCAGCGGGTGCGCCAGCAGACGCCCGGTGACTGACTCGGCCTGCGCCGACAGCTGCGCCACCGTGCCTTCGGCCACCAGCCGGCCGCCGCGTTTGCCGGCGCCGGGGCCGATATCGATGATGTGGTCGGCGCGTCGGATGGTGTCTTCGTCATGTTCGACCACCACCAGCGTATTGCCTTTGTCGCCAAGCTTGGCCAGCGCACGCAGCAGGATGGAGTTGTCACGCGGGTGCAGGCCGATGGTCGGCTCGTCGAGCACGTAGCACACGCCCTGCAGGTTGCTGCCGAGTTGCGCCGCCAGCCGGATGCGCTGCGCCTCGCCACCGCTGAGCGTGGGCGCGGCGCGGTCCAGCGTCAGGTAGGACAGGCCCACGTCGTCCAGGAATTCGAGCCGACTCTGGATCTCGACCACCACGTCGCGTGCGATCTCGGCGTCGCGCCCGGTCAGCGCCAGCGCGTTGATCCACTGCCGCGTCTCGCGCACCGACAGGCGCGCGATGTCGCCGATGGTGCGGTGTTCGAACGTCACCCCGCGCGCAGCCGCGTTCAGCCGCGCCCCGTGGCAGTCGGGGCAAGGCTCGTCGACCAGGCCTTCGACCTCGGTCTCTTCGGACGGAAAGCGCTGTTCGCGGCCCTTGTCGTCGCGCACTTCACCATTGCGGCGCACCGAATCGTCGTAGGCCAGCCGCTGCTCGCGCGTCAAAGCCAGTCCGGTGCCGACGCACAGGCCGCACCAGCCATGCTTGCTGTTGTAGCTGAACATGCGCGGGTCCAGCTCGGGGTAGCTGGTGCCGCATTGCGGGCAGGCGCGCTTGGTCGAGAAGACCTTCACCGCACCCAGTCCGACGCCGGTGCCGCCACCCGCCATCGCGCTGGCCAGGCCGTCCAGCGAGTGCAGCAGGTGCAGCACGCCCTTGCCCAGTTCCAGGGTCTTGCTCAGCAGCGCGCGCAGCGCGGCTTCATTGTCGGCAGCAACCACGATCGCACCGACCGGCAGCTCGATCGTGTGTTCCTTGAAACGATCGATGCGCGCAAAGGGGTCGACCGTGAGGAACTCGCCGTCGACGCGCAGATGCGAGTGGCCGCGTGCCTTGGCCCACTTGGCCAGGTCGGTGTAGACCCCCTTGCGGTTGACCACCAGCGGCGCCAGCAGGCCGACATGCTGGCCCTTGTGGTCGCGCAGCAGTTGTGCGGCGATGCTCTCGGCGCTCTGCGCCTTCACCGGTGCGCCGTCGTGCACGCAGTGCTGCAGCCCGAGCTTGACCCACAGCAGGCGCAGGAAGTGCCAGACCTCGGTGGTGGTGGTGGCCACCGTGCTCTTGCGCCCGCCTCGGCTCAAACGTTGTTCGATCGCCACCGTGGGCGGGATGCCGTACACCGCATCCACCTCCGGCCGCCCGGCCGGCTGCACGATGCTGCGCGCGTAGGCATTCAGGCTTTCGAGGTAACGGCGCTGGCCTTCGTTGAACAGGATGTCGAAGGCCAGCGTGCTCTTGCCCGAGCCGCTGACGCCGGTGATGACGTTGAACTTGCCGCGCGGGATGTCGACGGAGAGGCTCTTGAGGTTGTGCTCCTTGGCGTTGACGATGCGGATGCAGC
>JANOJJ010000696.1:0-4194 GCA_031408155.1 Rubrivivax sp. | reverse complement strand
GGTGCTTGAGCTCGCCCTTGGTGGCGGAAAAGAGCTCTTCCACGCGGTGGATGTGCTCGTCCATCGTGCCGCCCACGTCCATCAGCAGCAGCACCTTCACCTTGTTGTGGCGCTCGGGCACCATCTTGATGTCGAGCATCCCCGCGTTGGCTGCCGTGCAGTGGATGGTGTCGTCGATGTCGAGCTCGAGCTCGGAGCCTTCGCGCGCGAAGCGGCGCAGCCGGCGCAGCGCGACCTTGATGTTGCGCGTGCCGAGTTCCTTGGTGTCGTCGTAGTCCTTGTAGGCGCGCTGGTCCCAGACCTTGACCGCACTCTTGTTGCGGCCCTTGTCCTGCCCGATGCGCACGCCCTGCGGGTTGTAGCCGTAGGCGCCGAAGGGGCTGGTGCCGCCGGTGCCGATCATCTTGCTGCCGCCTTGATGGCGTTCCTTCTGCTCGTCGAAGCGCTTCTTCAGCGTGGCCATCAGTTCGTCCCAGCCCATCTTCTCGATCGCCGCCTTATCTTCGGCGCTGAGCTCGAGTTCGAGCGTCTTGCGCAGCCATTCGAGCGGCAGGTCCTGGGTGAAGTCGGTCAGCAACTCCACGCCCTTGAAGTAGGCGCCGAAGGCGCGGTCGAACTTGTCGTACAGCGACTCGTCCTTGACCAGGGTGGCGCGAGCCAGAAAGTAGAAGTCGTCGACCGACGCTCCGATGACCCCGGCCTTCAGGGCTTCGAGCAGCGTCAGGTATTCCTTCACCGAGACCGGCAGCTTGACGGCGCGCAGCGTGTAAAAGAAATTGATCAGCATGGCTTGCCCTCCGGCCCTGTATTGTGGGCCCTGCAGCAGGCGCACCCTGCCTGCCGCTCGATCAGCCGCGCGTGAGCGTTCGCGGCTCGGCGCGGGGGTCGCCGCCGCGCCTGGCGGCCACGTTGTGGTCAGCCAGCCAGTCGAAAAACTCGCCGTACCACTGCCGACTGTTGCGCGGCTTGAGGATCCAGTGGCTCTCATCGGCGAACCACAGCAGTCGTGCGTCCACGCCGCGCGCCTTGAGCGTGTTGTAGTAGGCCAGCCCCTGCCCGTCGGGCACGCGGTAGTCGAGCGCGCCATGGATCACCAGCGTGGGCGTCTGCATCGCGCTGGCAAAGGCGTGCGGGCTTTGTTTGTTGACCTGCGCCAGGTCGTCCCAGTAGTACGCCCCGAGTTCCTTGGCGTGCCAGCTGAAGGCGTCGTCGGCGAACATCGCCGTCCAGTCGAAGCAGCCGGCGTGGCAGACGTAGGCGGCGTATCGCCCAGGCGGCACATGGCCGTTCATCCAGGCCACCATGAACCCGCCGTAGCTGCCGCCGCTGGCGAACACGCGCTGTTTGTCGGTCCAGGGTTTCTTCAGCAGCCAGTCGGTGGCGCGCTCCACGTCCTGCAGTTCGAGCTTGCCCCAGCGGTGGGTGATGCTGTCGAGGAAGGCGTAGCCGAAACTGCTCGAGCCGTGGAAGTTGACACAGGCGACGACATAGCCTCGAGCCGCAAAAGCCTGCACGTTCCAGCGGAAATGGAAGGCATCGCCGAAGGTGGTGTGCGGGCCGCCGTGGATCAGGTGCAGGATCGGGTACTTCTTCTTCGGGTCGAAGTCGGGCGGATAACTCAGCCACATCTGCACCGGGTCTCCCGCGCCCCGGCCATCGGCTGCGGCGCCCGCGTACCAGACCTCTTCGGTGCGTGCCAGTGCCAGCGGCGCCAGCAGCCGGTCGTTGAAGGACTCGACGCGCCGCGGCGGCTCGCCCGGCAGGTGTGCCGTTAGCTGCGGCGGGTGGTCGATCGCGTCGGCCAGCGTCACCAGCACACCGGCATGCTTGTCGAAACCCAGCACCGTGCCGCCACTGACCAGCCGTTCGGCGCGGCGGTCCTGCAGGTCGAAACGCCACAGGTGCTTGCGACCTTCCTGCTCGGCGCGCAGCAGCACCGCCAGGCCGTCGTCCTCCCAGCGCAGCGGGGCTTCGACCGCATGGTCCCATTCGGCGCTGCAGACGTCCCAGGTATGCGCTTCGCGCTCCCACACCGCCAGTTGTTCGGGCGCGGTGTGCTTGCGGCCGTCGTGCTGGGCGAGGAAGGCGACGCGGTTGCCGTCGGGGCTGTAGCGCGGCGCGCCGAAGTGCCAGTCGGCGTCGCGAACGATCTCGTCGATGCGACCGCTGCGCAGATCGAGTTCGGCCAACGCCTGTCGGTTCTCGATCCGCTTTTCAGGCGCCGGGTCGAAGGCGAAGACGATGCGCCGGCCATCGGGCGAGACGTCGAAGCAGTCGGCGTCGGGTTCGCTGCGCTGCAGGCTGTAGGTGGTGCCCTCGAACAGGTTGCGCACGCGTGCCGGCTTGCCCGGGCGGCCCAGCTCCAGCAAGTGCAGTTGCGGCTCGCGGCCCATCGGCAGCGCGTGGTCCCAGTAGCGGTACTGCAGTTCGCTGGTGGCGTAGCCGCTTTCCTTGCGCTGCTTGAACTCGGCCAGCTTCCTGGCCTGCGCCTTCTCGCCCTCGAGCCCGGGCCAGACCCAGGACACGAAGACCAGTCGGCGGCCGTCGGGCAGCCAGCGCAAGGCCTCGACACCGGTGGCCACGGTGGTCGCACGCTGTGCCTCGCCACCGTCGGGCGGGATCAGGTAGAGCTGCGCCTCGTCGTCCTTGGTGCCTTGCTGCTCGCGCTTGGCGACAAAGGCGATCAGGTCACCGCGCGGGCTCCACTGCGGCTGGCCGTCCTTCTTGCCGCACTGCGTGAGCGGGCGCGGCTGACCGCCGCCCGTGGACAGCAGCCACAGCGTGCTGGCTGACGTGTTGTCATCCATCGAATGGCGCGTGATGGCGGCCACCGCCTGCGCGCCGTCGGGCGACAGGCTGGGGGCGCCTATGCGCTCGATGCGCCAAAGCGTGTCGACGTCGAGGAGCTTCTTCTTGACCATGGCTGGGTGCCGGCCGCGCCGGCGCAACGGGGTGACGGGGGTTGGCTCAGCGCGGCCGGGCGAGCTGCCAGTCGAGGTGGGCCCGGACGGTGGGCCATTCGGCTGCCGTGATGCTGTAGACGGCGGTGTCGCGCAGCGTGCCGTTGGGGCTGACCTGGTGCGCACGCAGGACGCCGTCGAGCTGCGCGCCCAGGCGCTCGATCGCGCGCCGGCTCTGCAGGTTCAGCCGGTGGGTACGGAACTCGACCGCGATGCAGGCCAGCGACTCGAAGGCGTGAGCCAGCAGCAGCCGCTTGCACTGGGTGTTGAGCGGCGTGCGCTGCACCGAGCCTGCGTACCAGGTGCTGCCGATCTCGACCCGGCGGTGCGTGCGGTCGACGTTCATGTAGGTCGACATGCCGGCGATTCGGCCGCTGGCGTCGAACACGGTCCAGGGCTGCATCGAACCCTGGGCGTGCAGTCCCAGGCGGCGGTCGATCTCGGCGGCGATGCCGTCGGGCGAGGGCACGGCGGTGTACCAGAGCTTCCAGAGTTCGCCGTCGCGGCTGGCGTCGCGCAGGCCGTCGGCGTGCGCGTGAGAAAGTGGCTCCAGGCGTGCGTGCGCGCCCTCGAGCGTGACCGGTGCCAACCACGACATCGGGATTTCAGCGGTTGTGCCGCTGCATGAACACCAGCTTCTCGAACAAGGTCACGTCCTGCTCGTTCTTCAGCAGCGCGCCCACCAGCGGCGGCACGGCGACCTTGTCATCCTTGCTCTGCAGCGCCTCGAGCGGGATGTCCTCGGCGACCAGCAGTTTCAGCCAGTCGAGCAGCTCGCTGGTCGACGGCTTCTTCTTCAGCCCCGGCAGGTTGCGCACGTCGTAGAAATTCTTCAGCGCCGCCGCCAGCAGGTCTTTCTTGAGGTTGGGGAAATGCACGTCGACGATGCTCTTCATCGTGTCGGCGTCGGGGAATTTGATGTAGTGGAAAAAGCAGCGGCGCAGGAATGCGTCGGGCAGCTCCTTCTCGTTGTTAGACGTGATGAAGACCAGCGGACGGTGCTTCGCCTGCACCAGTTCGCGGGTCTCGTAGACATAGAACTCCATCCGGTCGATCTCGCGCAGCAGGTCGTTCGGAAATTCGATATCGGCCTTGTCGATCTCGTCGATCAGCAGCACCACCGGGCGCTCGGCCGTGAAGGCCTGCCACAGCACGCCTTTGACGATGTAGTTGCGGATGTCCTTGATGCGCTCGGAGTTGTCCACCCCGGCCAGCTGGCTGTCGCGCAGGCGGC
>JANOJJ010000687.1:0-1575 GCA_031408155.1 Rubrivivax sp. | reverse complement strand
GGGCGGCCCGGCGATGATCGAAGGCGGCGGCCTGGGTGTGTACAAGCCCGAGGAGGTGGGGCCGATGTCGGTGCAGGTACCCAATGGGGTGGTCGACATCGCGGTCAGGGACGAGGCCGAGGCGGTGGCCGTGGCGCGCCGGTACCTGTCGTACTTTCAGGGCAGCGTGGCAGACTGGGACTGCGTCGACCAGCGCCGGCTGCGCCACGCGGTGCCGCCGAATTGGCTGCGCGCCTACGACATGCGACAGCTGCTCACGCTGCTGGCCGACAGCGGCACGATGCTCGAGATTGAGCCAGTACCAAGCCGCGGCTTCCTACTCGGTTTGACAACGTAGCCACCAGTAGCTACATTGCGCTGCATGCACACCGTCGGCATCAAGGCCCTCAAGAACAAGCTCAGCGAATACGTGCGTGCGGCCGCCGCCGGCGAGACCGTGCTTGTCACCGACCGCGGCCAGGTCGTGGCTGAACTGGTGTCGCCGCGCGTGCGGGCCGATGCCTCGCCCATCGAGCAGCGCCTGGGTGATCTGATGCGCCAGGGCCTGCTCGCGCCCGCCAAGGTCGCGCCCCAAGCTCGGCTGCCGCGGCGCAAACCGGTAGCGAATGTCGCCGATCTGCTGCGCGAGCTCGACCTCAGCCGGGCCGAGCGTTGATCTACGTGGACACCTCGGTCGTGCTGGCACGCCTGTTTGCCGAAGACCGCTCACCGCCAGATGAATTCTGGTCGCAGACACTGGTGACCAGCCGCCTGCTTGAGTTCGAGGTCTTCAACCGTCTGCATGCGCGTGGCGCCGCGGCTTCGCATGGCATTGACGCGCGCCGGCTGGTGGACCGCATCAACCTGCTCGAGATGTCGGCTCCCGTGCTCGACCGCGCTTTGCTGCCGTTCGCCCGGCCGGTGCGCACGCTCGATGCGCTACACCTGGCGACGATGGACTTCCTGCGCGGGCGGGGCCTGATGCCGGCGCTGGCGACTTACGACCAGCGCATGGCCGTGGCTGCCGTCGGAGAAGGGTTTGGGCTCGCGGACTGTTAGGTACGCAGGGGCCAAAGCTTGTGCTTGAGCACGTGCGGGGCACGGGGTCAGGGCTTGCCTTTTGCCTCGCCTCATGCGCGGCCGCGGGTCATGCAAAAGGCAAGACCCCAAGCTCCATTGCCGGGCCTGCGACTGGCACCCGACCAGGAGGCGCAGCTGTTCCACATCGACGATCACGCGCGGTGTCGCAACGGCCTGTCCGACCTGCTGACGCAGCGCGGCGGGATGGAGGTGCTGGCCGCGTTGTCCAACCCCGAGCAGGTGTTGGCGGTGCTGCGCGAGCAGCGGCCCGACCTGGTGGTGCTGGACCTGCGCATGCCCGAGACCGACGGCGCTGAGCAAGCGTCAGACGCCGGCGCCGACGCCGGCTTCGGCCCGGCTCTCGAACCAGGCCAGTTGTTCGCGCAGGCGCACGACTTGGCCGACGATCGTCAGGCACGGTGACGACAGATCGGCCTGCACCACGGCAGCCGGCAGCGTGGCCAGCGTGGCGCAGACCACGCGCTGGGTGGCGAGCGTGCCGTCGGCCACCACCGC
>JANOJJ010000645.1:0-1725 GCA_031408155.1 Rubrivivax sp. | reverse complement strand
GAATGTGGCTCTGATCCATAAGAAAAGAGGACGCCCCCCGGTAGGAGGCGCCCTCTGCCCGTAAGCGCTATTTTAGCTCAGCCCTTGTCGGTCAGGCCGCGAGCCACGAACTCCGGCGTGTCCTCGAACATGTGGATGAAGCCATGCAGCTCGCGCAGCACGTCGTTGGGAATGTGCTGGCTGGTGCGCGTCTCGCCGTAGATGTAGATCGGTATCTCGGCGTTCTTGAAGCGGATCTCCTGGATGAATTTGCGCAGGTTCAGCACCGCGGGGTCGAGCTCGGGGCCGGGTGTGAACTCCTCGTCGTCGATCGACAGGATGAAGGCGCCAGCGCGGCTTTGCTGCTGCGCGAACTGGCTCAGGTCGCCGTAGCTGGTGGCGCCCACGACCTCGAAGCCTTCCTTCTCGATCGCTGCGGCCAGCGCGCGGATGCCGAAGCCCGACGTGTTCTCGGAGCGGAAGTCCTCGTCGATGATGACGATCGGAAAGTGAAAGCGCAGCATGTCTGGGCCCCTGTTCAAGCAGGCTGGTCGGCAAATGAAGGCGCGAAGTGTAGGGGTACGCAGTGACGACGGCCCGGATCGCTACACTGAGGCACGAGCATGTCCCGCACGCGAGTGCCGAGACTCGCGCAGCGATTGAACCCTGGAGGCAACGATGGACTGGACCGCACCGACCTGGTGGTGGCTGGCTGCTGGCGTCCTGGTGACAGCCGAGTTGCTATCGGGCACCTTCTATCTGCTGCTGCTGGCCCTGGGCTGCGTGGCCGCTGCGGTGGCGGCGCATGCCGGTGCCGGCAGCGTGGCGCAGATCGCGGTGGCCGCACTGACCGGCGCCGGTGCCACGGCGGCCTGGCACCTGCGCCGCGCACGCTCGCCGAAGTCGGCGCCGGTCGAGAGCAATCGGGACGCAAATCTCGACATCGGTGAACGCGTCGTCGTGGAGGCCTGGGCGGCCGACCGCTGCACCCGGGTGCACTACCGCGGCAGCACCTGGTCGGCCCGGCTTGCCCCTGACATGCCGGCCCGGTCGGGCGAGCACGTGATCGTGGCCGTGCAGGGCAACCAGCTGCAGCTGGCGCCGGCCATTCCCTCGTAGTCCACCGGAGCGTTCCCAATGGAAGTCGTCATCGTCGTTGCCGTCATTGCGCTGCTGTTCGTGGCGCGCACCTTCAAGATCGTGCCGCAGCAGAACGCCTGGGTGGTCGAGCGGCTGGGCAAGTTCGACCGCTCGCTGACGCCGGGCCTGAAGTTCGTGATCCCGTTCGTCGAGCGGGTGGCCTACAAGCATTCTCTGAAGGAAGTGCCGCTGGATGTGCCCAGCCAGGTCTGCATCACCAGGGACAACACCCAGTTGCAGGTCGACGGCATCCTGTACTTCCAGGTCACCGACCCAATGCGCGCCAGCTACGGCAGTAGCAACTACATCGTCGCCATCACCCAGCTTGCTCAGACCACGCTGCGCAGCGTGATCGGCAAGATGGAGCTCGACAAGACGTTTGAGGAGCGCGGCATCATCAATTCGACCGTCGTCGAGGCACTCGACGAGGCGGCGCCTTTCGGTCTCCCTCGGTTCAGGCACGGGGGCCCCCGGATGCGGGACCGGCGACGCTGTTCGGTCGTCGCCCGAGCCCGGCGGCCCCCCTCGTTGGCGGGCCTAGCGGCCCATGAGCTGCCGGGCGGCCGCGGCGATCTTGTCGCGGCTCGGCAGGCAGAAATCCTCGAG
>JANOJJ010000620.1:0-2049 GCA_031408155.1 Rubrivivax sp. | reverse complement strand
CATATTCTGCGCCGCTAAGACTATCGTTGTGCCGCGCCTTACCTACTGTGGATGCGCGTGGGGAGCGCGTGAGGCGCCGGGTTGGGGATCTTGAAGGGGGAAAAGGGTAGCATATGCAGAAGGTAGATCTGCGTGTAATTGGTTCGGCATCAGGGCTGCGCACCTTGAGCACCAGCTCGCAGGTCAGCGCGCCGACACGGTCGGTGATCTCGGCGCCAGCGGCGACATAGGCCTCGTCGGTGGCGCTGGCAATCACGCCGGCTCCCGACTGCACCTTGATCGTGTGGCCCTGGGCCTTGAGTTTCCTGGCCGTCTCGGGGGTGACGGCGACACGGGTCTCCCCGGCCGCTGTTTCGAGCGGGACTCCGATCAGCATCGAGCTCTCCTCGGCATGGTTGTTGGTCTTGCGGGCTCGGATCGACCGGTCCGGGGTTCCGGCCCTGCGGGGGCGCGAGCTTACACAAGTTCGCCGGCGGCACTGCGACCAGCGCGGCGGCAGACAATGACGCCCATGAACAGCTCGCGCTGGGCCCCGAGTGTCACGGTGGCCGCGATCATCGAAGACCTCGGCCGCTATCTCCTTGTCGAAGAACAAACGCCGGAGGGCCTGCGGCTGAACAACCCGGCCGGCCACCTGGAGCCGGGTGAGTCACCCGAGCAAGGAGTGGTGCGCGAGGCGCTGGAAGAAACCGCACGTGCTTTCGTGCCCACGGCGCTGGTGGGCATCTACCTGGCGCGCTTCGTGCGCCCGGCGCGCGGCCGTCGCCCGGCCCAGGACGTGACCACCCTGCGCTTTGCCTACTGCGGGACGGTCGGTCAAGCACAGCCTGGCCGCGCGCTCGACAGCGGTATCGAGCGCACGCTGTGGCTGACCCTGGCCGAACTGCGCGCCAGCGCCGACCGACACCGCAGCCCGCTGGTGCTGCGTTGCATCGAAGATCATGCCTGCGGACGCCGGCACGGCCTGGACCTGGTGTTCGCCGACCCGAGCCTGGTCAAGCCCCGCCTGCTGCGTTGACCGACTGCAGCACCTCGGCCCCTGGGTTTGGCACAGTTGCTGCCTGCAGGGAATGTCGATACCGTGCGCCGCCGCCGCTGCCCCCCGGCATGGGGCAGACCGCAAACCCACCCTCGAGGAGTTGACCCATGAAACCATCTCTGTCCCGCCTGGCCTGTGGCGTGCTGCTGGCCGCCTGCGCGATGACTGCGCTGCCGGCCCACGCCGGCAAGACGCTGGACGCGATCAAGCAGCGCGGCCAGCTGGTCTGCGGCAGCAACCCCGGCCTGCCCGGTTTCGGCGCCGCCGACAGTCAGGGCAACTGGACCGGCCTCGACGTCGACGTGTGCAAGGCAATTGCCGCCACCGTACTGAACGACCCGAACAAGGTCAAGTGGACGCCGCTCAATGCCTCGCAGCGATTCGCAGTGCTGCAGTCGGGCGAAGTCGACCTGCTGTCGCGCAACACCACCTGGACCTTGACGCGCGACGCGTCGCTGGGCCTGCACTTCACCGGCGTCACGTACTACGACGGCCAGGGCTTCATGGTCACCAAGAAGAGCAAGATCACGAGTGCCAGGCAGTTGAAGGGCGCCACCGTCTGCGTGCAAAGCGGCACCACCACCGAGAAGAACCTGAGCGACTACTCCAAGAGCGCCAACCTGAACATGAAGCCGGTGGTGTTCGACACCCAGGAAGCCACCAACAAGGCCTACTTCGCCGGCCGCTGCCAGGCCTACACGACCGACGCCTCGGGCCTGGCCTCGGTGCGCAACAAGGAAGCCGGCAACCCCGAGGACCACCTGATCCTGCCCGAGCTGATCAGCAAGGAGCCGCTGGGCCCCAGCGTGCGCCGCGGCGACGACGAGTTCTTCGCCATCGTCAAGTGGGTCGTGTTCGCGCTGATCGAAGCCGAGGAATACGGCATCACGCAGGCCAACGTCGACCAGCTGCGTGCCGACAGCAAGGACCCGGTGGTGCAGCGCATCCTGGGCACCAGCGAGGACACCGGCAAGCTGCTCGGCCTGGACAAGGACTGGGCCTACCGCGCG
>JANOJJ010000634.1:0-3343 GCA_031408155.1 Rubrivivax sp. | reverse complement strand
GATTGCCCGCCGGCTGGTGCTGAGAGTTCGGCCTCAAACCCAGCGCCGGACGGGTGACGATCAAGCCGCCCTACATCGGCCGCGTGGCAGGACCGATGACGCGCACGGTGACCGACGCCGCGCTGATGATGCAGTTGCTGTCGCGCCCCGATTGGCGCGACGCCACCAGCCTGCCGGCGCAGGCCGTCGACTGGATGTCGCTCGACATCGATCTGAAAGGCCTCAAGCTCGGCTTGCAACTCGACGCCGGCTGGGGCATCCCGACCGACCCCGAGGTGGCGGCGCTGGTCAGCGCTGCCGCCCGTCGCTTCGAGGCCGCCGGCGCCCGGGTCGAACCCCTGCGGCCCTTCACCCGGCCCGAGGTCGCGCACGGCATCGACCTGTTCTGGCGCGTGCGCTCGTGGATCGACATCGCGGCCCTGCCGGCCGAGCGGCGCGACCAGGTGCTGCCCTACATCCGGGACTGGGTCGCCCCGGCCGAGCACACTAGCGCGGCGCAGCTGTTCCAGGCCTTCTCGCAGATCGCGGTGCTGCGCGACGCCGCGGTGGCTGCCTGCCAGCCGTTCGACTTCGTGCTCAGCCCGGTCAGCCCGGTGCCGACCTTCGCCGCCACCTGGGCCGGCCCGCTGAACGACCCGGCGCGCGCGATGGACCACATCGGCTTCACGCTGCCCTTCAACATGAGCGAACAACCCGCGGCCAGCGTCGACTGCGGGCACACCGCCAGCGGCCTGCCGATCGGCCTGCAGATCAGCGGCCATCGGCACGACGACCTGGGCGTGCTGCGGCTGGCGCGGGCGTGGGAACAGCTGCGCGGGCCGCAGCGGCCCTGGCCTCGGCCGGCCTGACGCAGCGGCGCGCCGGGGCGCAACCGTCGAACGCGGTAGATTCACGCCTGCTGGAGGTCGCATGCGTATCCTGGTCCTGGGCAGTGGCGGCGTCGGTGGCTATTTCGGAGCGCAACTGGCGCAGGCCGGCCACGAGCTTTTCTTCGTCGCGCGCGGTGCGCATTTGCAGGCCATGCTGGCGAATGGTCTGCGCGTGCACAGCCCGTTATCGCCCGTGCACCTGCAGCCGGTGCGCAGCGGCAGCGACCCGGCCGCGCTGCCCGACCCCGACGTCGTGCTGTTCTGCCCCAAGCTGTGGGACGTCGCGGCCGCGGCGGCGCAGCTCGCGCCCAGCCTCGGCCCGACCAGCCTGGTGATCCCGTTCCAGAACGGCGTCGAGAGCCAGCGCTGGCTGGCCGACATCCTGGGCCCGCAACGGGTGGCCATCGGCGTGGCGCAGATCGCGTCGACGATCGCGGCGCCGGGCGTCATCAGCCACAGCGGCGGCTTCGCGCGCCTGCGTGTGGGCCTGCCGCCGGCGCTGGCGAGTGCGGCCCAGGCCTCGGCCCGGCTGGATGCCTTCGTCGCCGCTGCGGCAGGCGCCGGCATCGACATCCAGCGCGTGCCCGACGCGCTGCGAACGCTGTGGGAGAAGTACGTCTTCCTGGTCGCCATGTCGGGCCTGACCAGCCTGGTGCGGCTGCCGATCGGGCCGATCCGCGCCGACCCCGACCTGCGTGCCACGCTCGAGGCCTCGATGCACGAGACGGCTGCGCTGGCAGCCACGCAGGGCGTGCTGTTCGAAGCCGGCTTCATCGACCGGCAGATGGGCTTCGTCGACGGCTTGCCTGCCGATATGCGCAGCTCGATGCTGCACGACCTGCTGGCCGGCCGCCGGCTCGAAGCGCCCTGGCTGTGCGGTGGCGTGGCGCGCATGGCGGCCGAACAGGGCTTGCCCTGCCCGGTCAACCGCACGCTGTACGCGGCGCTCAAACCGTTGCTCGACGGAGCGCCGGCGTGAACGACCGGCGCGGCAATCCGCTCGGCACCGCAACGGCTGCCGCGCGCGATGCCGCCGAGCAGGCCCTGTGGCGCATGATGTCGTTCTACGACGTGCCGATCGCCGACCTCGACGACGCGATCGCTGCCGACCCCGGCTGGGCTTTGCCGCACCTGATGAAGGCCGGCTTCCTGCTCAGCCTGACCGAACCCGCGCAGGTGGCCCAGGCGCAGGTCCATCTGCGCCAGGCCCGCTTGCTGTCGGCTGACGCGACGCCGCGCGAGGCGGCGCACCTCGAGGCCGTGCAGCAGGTCGCCGACGGCCGCTGGCACGCGGCCTGCCGGACCTGGGACGAACTGTTGATCGATCACCCACGCGACGCGCTCGCGCTGCAGTGGGCCCAGCACTGGGACTTCTACCGCGGCGACGCCGCGGGCCTGCGCCTGCGCCCGGCGCGCGCGCTGCCGGCCTGGGATGAGGCTGATCCGCTGTACCCCTGCGTGCTGGCGCTCTATGCATTCGGCCTGGAAGAATGCAACCTCTACCCGCAGGCCGAGGAAGCCGGCCGCCGCGCGCTGGCGATCGACCCCCGTGTGCCCTGGGCCGTGCACGCGGTGGCTCATGTGATGGAGATGCAGGGCCGCTTTGAGGAAGGTGGCGCCTGGCTGCGCCTGCACCAGCCGCACTGGGCCGAAGGCAACGGCTTTGCCGGCCACCTGTGGTGGCACAAGGCCTTGTTCCGGCTCGAAGCACTCGACACCGCCGGTGTGCTGCGCCTGATCGACACCCATCTCAGCGGCGCTGCGCTGCAGATCACGCTGCAGCGCGTGGATGCAGCGGCCATGCTGTGGCGGCTGCACCTGCTGGGCCACGACATGTCGTCTGCCTGCGCCGCCCTGCTGGCCGGCTGGGACACCGACGACGCCAGCGCCGGCTACTACGCCTTCAACGACGTGCACCTCGTGCTCACCATGCTGGCCGCCGGTGACGTGGCGCGTGCCGAAGCCTGGGTGGCGCGCTGCGCCGAACGCGCGATGGACCCCTGCGACGCCCGGCGCGCTAACCACGCGATCGCACGCGAGGTCGGCCTGCCCTTGCTGCGTGGGCTGCTGGCCTTCGGCCGCGGCGAGCACGACGCGGCCGCCGACGCCTTGTACCCGGTGCGCGCGCTGGCGCGCGGTTTCGGCGGCAGCCACGCGCAGCGCGACCTGATCGACCTGACCTTGCTCGCCGCCGCCGCGCAGGGCCAGCGACGCGCGCTCGGCCAGGCCCTGGTGCGCGAAAGGTTGATGGCCAAGCCGGCCACTCCGATGACGCGCCACTGGATGGAGGCGCTGGGCGTGAAGTGAAACCCCTCCGCTGCGGCCTGCGGCTCGGTGCTGTCCGCAGTTCAAGGGATGGCAGGCGCGGCCGAACCGGTTCAAGCTCGGCGCTGGCGATCGAGGCAGCCACACTCCCAGCCACTGGTGCAGCCGGCAACAAGCGCAATGAATCCCATACAGATAGGCCAAGGCTG
>JANOJJ010000629.1:0-4746 GCA_031408155.1 Rubrivivax sp. | reverse complement strand
TGGAACTCGCAGGCTTATGCGGCTTGCTCGAACATGCCTCGCGTCGGACACAAGGGCATTCTCAACGAGCAGCAGATCCGCCACCTGATGTCTTTGCTGCTGGACCCGGCCTCGCCTGTCAATCAGTGAGGGTTGGCGTGCGGGCGGCCTGCCGCTCGCTCGCGCTCACCCCGAGCACGCCCGCCGAGCGCGGGCGTTTCTTTCAACGCAATATCAGTACGGACTGATTTGACCATGAGCCTGAGCAAGCGTGACTTCCTGCAAGTGCTGGGTGCCGCCGGCGTGGCCGGCATGACGCTGGGCCGTCACGCCGAGGCTGACGCCGCCACCGCCCAGGCCGGACTGTATGAACTGCCGCGATTCGGCAACGTGTCGTTGCTGCACATGACGGACTGCCACGCGCAGCTCAAGCCGATCCGCTTTCGCGAGCCCAGCGTCAACCTGGGCCTGGGCACGATGCGCGGGCAACTGCCGCATCTGGTCGGCAAGCACCTGCTCGAAGCCGCCGCCATCCGCCCGGGCACGGCGCTGGCGCACGCCACCACGTCGCTCGACTTCGACAAGGCGGCCCGCCGCTACGGCAAGGTCGGCGGCTTCGCGCACCTGGCCACGCTGGTCAAGATGCTCAAGGCCAGCCGGCCGGGTGCCTTGCTGCTCGACGGCGGCGACAGCTGGCAAGGCAGTGCGACCGCACTGTGGACCCGGGCGCAGGACATGGTCGACGCCTGCCTGTTGCTCGGCGTGGACGTGATGACCGGTCACTGGGAGTTCACCTACGGCATGGAGCGCGTCAAGGCAATCGTCGACCAGGACTTCAAGGGCAGGATCGACTTCGTGGCCCAGAACGTCAAGACCACCGACTTCGGTGACCCGGTGTTCAGCCCCTACGTGATGCGCGAGGTGGGCGGGGTGCCGGTGGCCATCATCGGGCAGGCGTTTCCGTACACGCCGATCGCCAACCCGCGCTGGCTGGTGGCCGACTGGAGCTTCGGCATCCAGGACGACAACCTGCAGAAGATGGTGGACGAGACGCGCGCCAAGGGTGCGCAACTGGTGGTGGTGCTCAGCCACAACGGTATGGACGTCGACCTCAAGATGGCCGGCCGCGTGCGCGGCGTGGACGCCATCTTCGGTGGCCACACGCACGACGGTGTGCCGCTGGCGGTGCCGGTCAAGAACGGCGGCGGCACCACGCTCGTCACCAATGCCGGCAGCAACGGCAAATTCCTTGGCCTGATGGACTTCGAGGTCAAGGGCGGCAAGGTCACCGACTTTCGCTACAAGCTGATGCCGGTCTTCGCCAATCAGCTCGAGGCCGACCCGGCGATGGACGCGCTGATCGCCAAGGTGCGCGCGCCCTATGCAGCCAGGCTGGCCGAGCCGCTGGCCGTGACCGACGGCCTGCTGTACCGCCGCGGCAACTTCAACGGCAGCTGGGACCAGCTGATCTGCGACGCCTTGATCGAGGTTCAAGGCGCCGACCTGGCCTTCAGCCCGGGCTTCCGCTGGGGTACCAGCCTGCTGCCGGGTGACGTGATCACGCGCGAACTGCTGATGGACCAGCTGGCCATCACCTACCCCCATGCCACGCTCAACGCGATGAGCGGCGAGACCATCAAGACCGTGCTCGAAGACGTTGCCGACAACCTCTTCAACCCCGACCCGTACTACCAGCAAGGTGGCGACATGGTGCGCGTGGGCGGACTGACCTACACCTGCACGCCAGCCGAGAAGATGGGCAGCCGGATCTCGGACATGCGGCTGCAGGGACGACCGATCGAAGGCGGCAAGACCTACAAGGTGGCCGGCTGGGCACCGGTGGCCGAAGACGCCAGCTCGCAGCCCGGCGTCAAGCCGGTGTGGGACGTAGTGGAGAGCTGGCTCAAGAGCCAGGGCGGCCGCGTCAAGCCGCGGCGACTCAACACCCCCAGACTGGTGGGCGTGGCCGGCAACCAAGGGATGATGTGATGAACACCATCGAGCACACCGGCAATCGTCGTGCTGCCGGCGAGCAGCCGCGGCAGCCAGAATCCGACTTCGCTGACACGCCGGGCGCCAGAGCGCGGAGCGTCGACAGCCTGGGGACGCTCGCAGGTGCGGTCATCCGCCTGCGACCCGTGGTTGCGCCGAACGCGCCGCCGGCACGCTATGCCGACTGTGCGCGCTGCCAGATGCGCGAACTGGTGCTGTTCGCCGATCTGACGGCCACCGAGCTGGCCGACATCCATGAGCCGATCCTCGACTTTCGTGCCGCTGCCGGCCAATTGCTGTACGACGCTGGCGGTGCGGCCCGCCACGTGTATACGTTGCGCAGCGGGCTGGTCAAGCTGGTGCGCTGGGGCAGCCTCGGCGCGCCACGCATCGTCGGCCTGATGCGCCCAGGCGATCTGGTGGGCATCGAGGCGCTGGTCGAGCCCAAGCATCGCGCGTCGGCGGTGGTGCTGCGCGACGGCGATCTGTGCCGCATCCCGGTCGAGGTGATCCACCGCATGCAGGGTCGCAGCGCGCAGTTGCAGCGGCGACTTGCCGAACGCTGGCATGCCGCGCTCGACGGCTCGCAACGCTGGATCACCGACATGAACACCGGCACCGCCGAGCGGCGGCTGGCCAACCTGGTGCTGTTCGTCGCCGCGCCCGGTTCACCACGCGCGCCCCTGTTCGCGCGCGACGACCTGGCCGCCATGCTCGGCCTGACCGCCGAAACCGTGAGCCGCACGCTGCAGCAGTTCGTGCGCAAGGGCTGGGTGCAACTGCGCCGCCAGCCCGATCAGCAGTTGGACCTGCTCGACCGCAACGCCTTGCTGCGCTGTGCCGACGGCAGCAGTGCACTGCCCGCTCGCCGCGTTGGGGCAATCCCGAACTCCTGACAATTGTCATTGCATGCACGGGCGCAATCTCCAACAGTCGGCCGACTCGCAGAGGCGCAACCGATGAGCAATGCATTTCGCCGCTTGATGCAATGGCTCGAGCGCCCATCGCGGCACTCGATGCTGTTCATGCTGACCATCGGTACCCTTGGCGGCGTCATCATGTGGGGCGGCCTGAACACCGGGATGGAGTGGACCAACCGTACCGAGTTCTGCATCTCGTGCCACGAGATGTCGATTCCGCTGGCGGAACTGCAAAAGACCGTGCACTACAAGAACCGCAGCGGAACCACGGTGTCCTGTGCCGACTGCCACGTGGCCAGCAGCAAGCATCCGCTCGACTATGCACGCAAGATGACGATGAAGGTGCTGGCCGCGCGCGACGTCACCGGCCACCTGCTGGGCACGGTCGACACGCCCGAGAAGTTCGAGGCCCATCGGCTGACGATGGCCAAGCGCGTGTGGGCGAAGATGAAGGAATCGGACTCACGCGAGTGTCGCAACTGCCATGACTTCAAGACCATGGACAACGACAAGCAGAAGGACCGCTCGGTGGTCAAGCACGAGGGCGCGATCGAGGACGGCAAGACCTGCATCGAATGCCACCAGGGCATCGCGCACAAGCCGGTCCATCACTTGCTCGAACAGGCGCCGGACAAGGTTGCCCAGAAACAAGGCTGAGCAGTGTTCCATCCAGCAAGGAGCGATTCAATGCGGCGTTTGGTGATGCTGTCCGTGGCGTGCTTCATCAGCGGCGGGGCAATCGCTGCCGCGCCCGATTGGGGCAAGGTGCCGGCGCGCAAGATGACGCTGTTCTTACCCGGACAATCCGGGCTCGAGTGGGTCATGAACAAGGCCGACCATTCAGCGGTGCCCGACATCGTCGACAAGAAGCGCGCCTGCGCCAAGTGCCATGAGGGTGATGCCGCTGAGATTGGCGACAAGGTCGTCACCGGCAAGGCCCTGGGCAGTTCGAAGACGGTCCTCGAACCTACGCCGCCCAAGGGCAAGGTCGGCTCGATCCCGGTGTCCTTCCAAGCCGCCCATGATGGCGAGAAGATCTACTTTCGCTTCGAGTGGGTCCCTCCGGTGATCGGCGACAAGAAGCTCGATCCGAAGAACGAGGTCAAGCTGACCATGATGTTCGACGGCGGCAACACGGTCGATGGTGCGATCTTGAACGGCTGCTGGGCAACCTGCCACATGGACCTGCGCTCGATGCCGGACGCCGCCGATGCCGCCAAGGGCAACACCAGAGCCAAGGCCCTGGGCTGGGACGACGGGGTTACCAAGTACATCGCCGAGTCGCGTACCACCCTGTCCATGGCCAAGCCGCGCGGCGGCTGGGACAAGCTCAAGCCAGATGCCGAAATCGACGCCGCCTTGAAGTCCGGCAAGTTCTACGACCTGATGCAGTACCGTAGCGGCAAGGGCGAGAAGCCGGTCGATGGTTATGTGCTCGACGCGCGCCATATGGACGGCGGCAAGGCCCTGGTCAAGGCCGAGGGCAAGAAAGAAGGCAACAAGTGGGTCGTGACCTTCGAGCGCACGCTGGCCGGCGGCGGCAAGGGCGACCACGAGGTCGCAGCAGCCAGGATCTACAACTTCGGCTTCGCGATTCATGAGGATTACACCAATGCGCGCTTCCATTTCGTGTCGCTGAACTACCAGTTCGGCCTGGACAAGGACGACAAGGACGTCAAGTACTACATCAATGTCGCCAAGCAGTAGTTGCCCGGGTTTCAGCGTCGGCTGCTGACGCCCATATCCGCAGGTTCAAAGGAGTCGAGCATGATGAACAGATGCATCCACTGGGCGCTCGCAGCGCTCGCCAGCGCGGTCGCGTCGGTTGCGCTTGCCGCACCGCCCTCGGCAGAGA
>JANOJJ010000625.1:0-1844 GCA_031408155.1 Rubrivivax sp. | reverse complement strand
GATTGCGCATGCCGCCGAAACCGAGCCCGTCCTGAATCAGAAAGAGAAATCCGAGTGCCGTGCTGACGCAGATCCTCGACACCGCCGGCACCTTTCTCAGCGTCAATGACCGTGACGTGAAGAAGGTGCCGCTGCTGCGCGGCAAGAGCGTGTTCAACCTGTTCTTCGAGAACAGCACGCGTACGCGCACCACGTTCGAGATCGCAGCCAAGCGGCTGTCGGCCGACGTCATCAACCTCGACATCGCCAAGAGCAGCGCGAGCAAGGGCGAAAGCCTGCTCGACACCATCGCCAACCTGTCTGCGATGCATGCCGACATGTTCGTCGTGCGACACAGTGAAAGCGGCGCGCCCTACCTGATTGCCCGACATTGCGCGCCCCACGTGCACGTGGTCAACGCCGGCGACGGCCGCCATGCGCACCCGACGCAGGGCCTGCTGGACATGTACACCATCCGCCACTACAAGCGCGACTTCACTGGCTTGAGCGTGGCGGTGGTGGGTGACATCGTGCATTCGCGCGTGGCGCGCTCGGACATCCACGGCCTGACCATTCTTGGCGTGCCCGACATCCGCGCCGTCGGCCCTAAGACGCTGGTGCCCGCAGACCTGCGCGAGATGGGCGTGCGCGTGTGCCACGACATGGTCGAGGGCATCCGTGGCGCCGACGTGATCATCATGCTGCGCTTGCAAAACGAACGCATGAGCGGCGCCATGCTGCCCAGTGCCGGCGAGTTCTTCAAGAGTTATGGCCTGACGCCCGAAAAACTGGCGCTGGCCAAGCCCGACGCGATCGTCATGCACCCGGGGCCGATCAACCGCGGGGTCGAGATCGATTCCACCGTGGCCGACGGCAAGCACAGCGTGATCCTGCCGCAGGTGACCTTCGGTATCGCGGTGCGCATGGCGGTGATGTCGACCATCGCGGGGAATCAGGCATGAGGATCGCGATCCGCGGCGGGCGCGTCATCGACCCGGCCTCGGGCCGCGACGAATTGGCCGACATCGCGATCGCCGGCGACCGCATCGTCGCCATCGGCGCCAAGGCCAGCCCGTTCGACGCCGAGCGGGTGATCGACGCCCAGGGTCTGATCGTGGCGCCGGGTCTGGTCGACCTGGCCGCGCGCCTGCGCGAGCCCGGGCAAGAGCACGAAGGCATGCTCGAGAGCGAACTGCAGGCCGCTGCTGCCGGCGGCGTGACCAGCCTGGTCTGCCTGCCCGACACCGACCCGGTGCTCGACGAGCCGGGTCTGGTCGAGATGCTCAAGTTCCGCGCCCGCAAGCTCTCGCGCTGCCGCGTGTTCCCGCTCGGTGCCCTGACGCGCAAGCTCGAAGGTCAGACCTTGACCGAGATGGTCGAGTTGACCGAAGCCGGCTGCGTCGGTTTCTCGCAGGTCGATGCGGCCGTGCCCGACACCCTGGTGCTGCTGCGCGCGATGCAATACGCCAGCACCCATGGCTACACCGTGTGGCTGCGGCCGCAGGATGCCTGGCTGGGCAAGGGCGTGGCCGCCAGCGGTGCGGTCTCGACACGGCTCGGCCTGTCGGGCGTTCCGGTGGTGGCCGAGACCATCGCGCTGCACACCTTGTTCGAACTGATGCGTGTCACCGGCGTGCGCCTGCACCTGTGTCGGCTGTCCAGCGCGGCCGGGGTGGCCCTGCTACGCCAGGCCAAGGCCGAGGGCCTGCCGGTCACGGCCGACGTCAGCGTCCATTCGCTGCACCTGACCGACGTCGACATCGGCTACTTCAACGCCGATATGCGCCTGACCCCTCCGCTGCGCCAGGGCGCCGACCGCGACGCTCTGCGCGCCGGCCTGGCCGACGGCACGATCGATGCGCTGG
>JANOJJ010000614.1:0-15825 GCA_031408155.1 Rubrivivax sp. | reverse complement strand
GTAACGGCATCGAGATCGGGGAGACAGAAGAAATACAGCTGATCAGGAAGAAAACAATGCGGAGACTGCCGCAGAGGTGTGGTTGTCTCTATTGACGGGGGTGGCTAATGGGTGACCCCATCCGTGATCAAGTGGGCTTCAGTCGGCCGCTCAGCCGCCCAGCACGCGCAGGATTTCGCTGCCGTAGGCCTGTAGCTTCTTGCTGCCGACGCCGCTGATGCCGGCCAGCGCGTCGAGCGAGGCCGGTTGCTCGCGCGCCATCTCGGCCAGCGTGGCGTCGTGGAAGACGATGTAGGCCGGCAGGTTGTGCGCGCGCGCGACGTCGGCGCGCCAGGCCTTGAGGGCGTCGAAGCGCTGCAGTGCTATGTCGTCCATGGGCATCGGCGGCGCCTTGCCCTGGCTCGACTCGTCCGCTCGCGTCGCCTTGGATGCGCGCCCCTTGCGCGGGGCCTCACGGGGTACTTTCAGCTGCAACGTGATGTCGCCGCGCAACACCTCGCGCGCGCTGGCCGTCAGCTCCAGTGTGCCGTAGTCACCTTCGGCGCGCAGGTGGCCCAGCGCGATCAACTGGCGCAGCACCGATCGCCATTGGGCCTCGGCGATGTCTGCGCCGACGGCAAAGGTCGACAGTCGCTGGTGTGCGTTGCTCGTCACCTTGTCGGTGAGCTTGCCACGCAACACGTCGATCAGGTGGCCAGCGCCGAAGCTCTTGCCGCCATGCTGGCGAAAACGGAAGACGCAAGACAGTGCCTTGCGCGCCGCCTCGGTCGCGTCCCAGGTTGCCGGCGGTGTCAGGCAGTTGTCGCAGTTGCCGCAAGACTGACTGTGCTCGCCGAAGTAACCCAGCAGCCGCACGCGCCGGCAGTCGTGCGCTTCGGCCAGGGCCAGCAAGGCGTCGAGCTTGGCGCGCTGCAGGCGCTTGAACTCGTCCTCGGCGTCGCTGTCATCGATCATGCGGCGCTGGTTGACCACGTCGGCCAGGCCGTACGTCATCCAGGCGTCGGCAGCGCCGCCATCGCGGCCGGCGCGGCCGGTTTCCTGGTAGTAGCCCTCGATGTTCTTCGGCAGATCGAGGTGGGCCACGAAGCGCACGTCGGGCTTGTCGATGCCCATGCCGAAGGCGATGGTGGCCACCATCACGATGCCGTCCTGGCGCAGGAAGCGGTCCTGGTTGCGGCGGCGCAGGTCAGCGTCGAGGCCAGCGTGATAGGGCAGCGCAGGGATGCCTTCGGCGGCCAGCCAGGCCGCTATGTCTTCGACCTTCTTGCGGCTCTGGCAATAGACGATGCCGGCGTCGCCGTCGTGCTCGTCGCGCACGAAGCGCAGCAGCTGCTTCCTCGGCTCGTCCTTTTCGACGATCGTGTAGCGGATGTTCGGGCGGTCGAAGCTGGCGACGAAGACCTGCGCGCCTTGCAACTGCAGCCGGCTGACGATGTCGGCGCGCGTGTGGTCGTCGGCGGTGGCCGTCAGCGCCAGCCGCGGCACACCGGCAAAGCGCTCGTGCAGCACCGACAGGCCGAGGTATTCCTCCCGGAAGTCATGCCCCCACTGGCTGACGCAATGCGCCTCGTCGATCGCGAACAGCCCCAGCCGCCCGCGTTCGTGCAGCGACTCGAGCATGGCCAGGAAGCGCGGCGTCAGGATGCGCTCGGGCGCGGCGTAGACCAGGGTCAGCCGGCCCGACAGCAGTTCGCGCTCGATGCGCCGGGCTTCGTCGCCGTCGAGCGTGCTGTTGAGGAAGGCTGCATGCACGCCGAGTTCTTCCAGCGCGCCGACCTGGTCGTGCATCAGCGCGATCAGCGGCGACACCACCACCGTCACGCCGCGGCCCAGGCGCTGGCGCACGATGGCCGGCACCTGGTAGCACAGGCTCTTGCCGCCGCCGGTGGGCATCAGCACCAGCGCGTCGCCGCCCTCGATCACATGGTCGACGATCGCGGCCTGCTGGCCGCGGAAGGCCGGGTAGCCGAACACCTCGTGCAGCACCTGGTGGGCTGTGACGGGGGCTTCCTCGAGCGCGGGCTGCATGGTGGGCGGGGATGGTAATCGAGGGCCCGAGGTGCGACGATGGCAGCAACGGAGGCACCCGCATGAGTCGCGATATCGAAGCACTGCGCGCCCACCTGATTCGAAACGTGGACGAAGTGGCGCTCGTGCGCCAGCAACGCGAACCGCTGTACGACACACGCTGCGGCGCCCTGTCCGACGGCACCGCTGCGCGCAAGCTCGGCGCCGGCTACGACGTGCTGGCGGCGGGCAAACGCAGCTGCCCGTACCACTACCATCTGGCGCAGGAGGAGCTGTTCGTCATCCTCCAGGGCGTGGGCAGCCTGCGCGTAGCCGGGCAGATGCTGCCCGTGCGTGCCGGCGACGTGGTCTTCATTCCGCCCGGGCCCGAGTACCCGCACCAGTTCGTCAACACGTCCACCGCGCCGATGCACTACCTGAGCATCAGCACCCAGGAGCGGCCCGAACTGTGCGTCTACCCCGATTCCGGCAAGCTCGCGGCATTTGCACCCGAACACCGGATCGTGCAGCGTCGAGGCGAGACACTCGACTACTGGGACGGTGAACCGTGACCGCGCCATCCCCCTTGCGAGGGCCCTCTTCGTCCCGCCTTGCGGGCGATGCGGCCGGGTCGGGGTCGCTCGCTATCATGACCCCCATTCAAGACACCCCTGGAGAGCGCCATGGCCTCGGTCAACAAAGTCATCCTGATCGGCAATCTGGGCCGTGACCCCGAGGTGCGCTACGCGCCCAGCGGCTCGGCGATCTGCAACGTCACCATCGCCACCAGCCGGCAGTGGAAGGACAAGACCACGGGCGAGCGCCAGGAAGAAACCGAATGGCACCGCGTGGTCTTCTTCGACCGCCTGGCGGAGATCGCCGGTGAGTACCTGAAGAAGGGCCGCCCGGTCTACGTGGAAGGTCGCCTGAAGACGCGCAAGTGGACCGACAAGGAAGGCGTGGAGAAGTACACCACCGAGATCATGGCCAACGAGATGCAGTTGCTCGGCAGCCGCGAGGGCGGCACTGGCGACGACATCGGCAGCGCTGGTGGCGCTGCACCGGCGCAGCGCAGTGCCGCGCCCGCGCGCCCTGCGCCGGCGCCGAAGCCCGCCGCCAAGGCGTCGACCGGTTTCGACGACATGGAGGACGACATCCCGTTCTAGCGGCCGCGGCCCGAGGCCGCTTGGCAGCGCAGCGAGCAGGCCAGCGCTCGGACACTCCGGCGCTGGTCGAGCGGGGGAAACAGGCTCATGTGTCAGCCCTGCGCAGGCGCGGGTCGACGATCGCGTACAGCAGGTCGACCACGAAGTTGACCAGCACCACCACGCCGGCCAGCAGCATCACCACGTCACGCACGACGACCAGGTCGCGGTTGCTGATGGCCTGGAAGACCAGCCGGCCGATACCGGGCAGCACGAACACGTTCTCGACCACGATGGTTCCGGTGATCAGGTTGGCAAACTGCAATCCGCTGACCGTCAGCACCGGGATCATCGCGTTGCGCAGCACGTGCCGCCACAGCGCCTGGCGCCGGGTCAGGCCCTTGGCGCGCGCGGTGCGCACGAAGTCCTCACGCATCACCTCGAGCACGGCCGAGCGCGTGACGCGCGCCAGGATCGCCGCCTGCACCAGCGCCAGCGACAGCGCCGGCAGCAGCAGCGACTGCAGGCCTTGCCACAGGCCGCCGCCGTCGCCTTCAGTCCAGCCCGGGAAGCCGCCAGCGCTGACCCATTGCAGCTTCACCGCAAACAGCAGGATCAGCAGGATGGCGAACCAGAAGTTGGGCACCGCCACGCCGAGCTGGCTGGCGGCCATGACGCCGATGTCGCCCAGCCGGTTGTGGCGCGACGCCGCGTACACGCCCAGCCCCAGTGCCAGCACGATTGTCAGCAGCATTGCCATCAGCGCCAACGGCAGCGTGACGCGCAGCCTTTCACCGATCAGCTCGCCGGTCGGAGAGCCGTAGCTGATGCTGTCGGCGCTGCGGCCCTGCAGCCAGCCGCCGACCCAGTCGGTATAGCGCTGCAGTGGCGGCCGGTCGAGGCCCAGTTTGGCCTGCAGCGCGGCCATCGCCTCGGGCGTGGCAGTGTCGCCGAGGATCACCTCGGCCGCATTGCCCGGCAGCAACTCGAGCACCGCGAACACCACGATCGAGGCCACCAGCAGCGTGGCCAGGAAAGTTGCGAAACGCTTGAGCAGGAAGGCAGCCATGGCCGACCATGATGCCTCACGGCACCACGCGGCTGCCGCTGGCCGTTTGTGGCACGTCCCGGCTCTGCCGGGACACGAGCGTCAGCCGGCGCCAGCGCGACGCGAACGTCAGCCGGCGCCGCCGGCGACGCGATCACTACCCGTCAACGCCTGCTGGTGGCCGGTTCGTCGTCGAGCGATTCGTGCCGGGACGCGGCCATCATCAGGTCGGAGGCGAATCCGGGGTCGGTGTCCTGCAGCTTGAACGCCATCGCGCGCACGCTGGCGGCTTCTTCCGAGCGTGTCGGCTTGCGTGCTTGCGCAGCGCGGAACAGTCCGGTGATGGCGCTGAACAGCAGGTCCACCAGGATGGCACCGCGCGGCATGGCCGGGGTGTCGATGTGCAGGACTTGAACGGTCGCGTGGCTCATGACGGCTCCTTCAGAAGACCTCCAGCGAGATCCGATGAGGCTCATATTAGTGGTAACCCTTAGTTTTCAATCTGAAAGATGTTCATGTAAGCTATAATTTTCATTCATAACATGCAGGAGTGCACGGATCAACTTCCGCACCTTCGACCTCAATTTGCTGCGTGTTTTCGACCGCGTCATGGCCGACGGCAGCCTGACCCGCGCGGCAGCCGAGTTGGCGATCACGCAGCCGGCCGCCAGCCACGCACTCAAGCGACTGCATGTAGCGGTGGGCGAGCCGTTGTTCGTGCGCACCGCCTTCGGCATGAAGCCCACCGCCCGTGCCGAAGCGTTGTGGCCGCAGGTGCGCGACGCGCTGGACAGCCTGCGCGAAGCGCTGGCGCCCGAGAGATTCGACCCGCGCGCCGGCAACGCGGTGTTCCGCCTGGCCATGGCCGACGCCACCGCGGCCTTGCTGTCAGCGCCGCTGCTGGCCGAGATGCAGGCCGAGCAGGCCCGCGCGAGCGTGCGCCTGCTGCCGCTGACGACGCGCGATCCACGCCGCCTGCTGCTCGACGGTGACTCGGACCTGGCGATCGGCCACTTTCCAGTGGCGCTGGCCACGCTGGTGGCCGAGGGGCCAGCGTCAGGCCTGTGCCATCAGCACCTGTACGACAGCCGCTACGTCTGCGTGATGCGTCGAGGCCATCCACTGGCAGAGCGTGCGCTCACATTGGACGAATACTGCGCGGCCGAACACTTGCTCGTCAGCTTCTCCGGGCGAGCGCAGGGCTTGATGGACCAGGCGCTGGCCGCCTTCGGTCGCCGGCGGCACATCGTGCTCACGGTCAACCAGTTCTTCACTGCCGGACGGGTGGTCACGCAATCGGACCTGCTGACCGTGTTGCCGGCACGCTTCGTCAGCGCGACCGGCTATGCCGACCAGCTGGCCACCTGCGATCTACCGTTTCCGATGGACCCGGTGTCAGTCCAGATGCTGTGGCCGCTGCGGCTGGATGGCGACGCCGCACAGCGCTGGCTGCGCGAGCGCGTGCAGCGCGCGGCAGCCCATGAGGACCGCTGAAGGCCCGGCCGCCGACCGGCTCAACCCAACACCGCCGCCATCGCCACGGCCGTGCGTTCAACGTTACCGCTGTTGAGCCCGGCCACGCACATGCGGCCCGAGCGGATCAGGTAGACGCCGAACTCCGCGCGCAGTCGATCGACCTGGGCCGCACTCATGCCGGTGTAGCTGAACATGCCGCGCTGGCTGAGGAAGTAGCCCAGGTCGCGGCCCGGCACCTTGGCCGACAGCACGCCGTGCAGGCTGCGCCGCATCGCCAGGATGCGCTCGCGCATCGCCGCCACGTCGGCCTCCCACGACACGCGCAGCGCCGGGTCGGTCAGCACGCGGCTGATGATGCCGGCGGCGTGGATCGCAGGGCTGGAGTAATTGCGTCGCACGGTGGCCTTCAGCTGGCCCAGCACGCGGTCGGCCTGCGCCGCGTCGGCGCAGACCACGCTCAAGGCACCGGCGCGCTCGCCGTACACGCTCATGCTCTTGCTGAACGAGTTGGCGATGAAGAACGGCAAACCTGCCGCCGCCAGCTCGCGCGCGGCAAAGGCGTCTTCGGCGATGCCGTCGCCATAGCCCTGGTAGGCCAGGTCGAGGTAGGGCAGCAACTGGCGCTCGCGCAGGACCGGAATCAGGGCCTGCCACTGCTGGCGCGTCAGGTCGACGCCGGTCGGGTTGTGGCAACAGGCGTGCAGCAGCACGACGCTGCGCGCCGGCAGCGCCTGTAGGGTGTCGAGCATCGCGTCCAGGCGCAGGCCGCCGCTGGCCGGGTCGTAGTACGGGTAGGTATTCACCTTCAGTCCCGCGCCTTCGAACATCGCGCGGTGGTTGTCCCAGGTCGGGTCGCTGACCCAGACCTCGCTGGCCGGGAACCAGCGTTTGAGGAAGTCACCACCCACCTTCAGCCCGCCGCTGGAGCCGATGGTCTGCAGCGTGGCGATGCGCCCGTTGGTCACCGCCTCGTGGTCGGCGCCGAACAGCAGGTCCTGCACCGCCTTGCGCGCGGCGGCCGAACCTTCGATCGGCAGGTAGGGCTTGGGGCCGCTTTCGGCCAGCATCTGCGTCTCGGCCTGGCGCACGCAGTCGAGCACCGGAATGCGGCCGGCGTCGTCGAAGTAGATGCCGATCGACAGGTTGACCTTGTCCGGCCGCGGATCCTTCTGGAACGCTTCGTTCAGGCTGAGGATGGGGTCGCCGGCGTAGGCGTCGAGGTGCTGGAACATGGGGATTCGTCTTCAGGCGGCTAAAGCCGCGTCGATGTCCTTGCGCAGCGATTCGGGGCTGTCGCCGGGGGCGTAGCGCCTGATCACGCGGCCGTCCCTGCCGACCAGGAACTTGGTGAAATTCCACTTCACTGCCCGGCTGCCGAGCAGGCCCGGCGCTTCGGCGGTGAGCCACTTCCACAGCGGGTGGGCTCTGCCGCCGTTGACCTCGACCTTGGCCATCAGCGGAAAGCTCACGCCATAGTTGAGCTGGCAGAAGGACGCGATCTGGTCGTTGCTGCCCGGGTCCTGCCCACCGAACTCGTTGCTCGGGAAGCCGACGATCACCAGGCCCTTGTCGCGGTAGTCCTGCCACAGTTGCTCGAGCCCCGCGAACTGCGGCGTGAAGCCGCACGCGCTGGCGGTGTTGACGACCAGCATCACTTTGCCACGCTGAGTGGACAGGTGGGCCGGCTTGCCTTCGATCGACAGCGCTTCGAAGTCGTAGATCGTCGATTCGGCCATGGCGAAAGTCCCTGCAAGAGCAACCAAGGCGCGCATGTTAGCCGCGCGCGGCCAGCAGCGCGGCCAGCACGATCAAGCTGCCACCTGCGGCCAGGGTAGGCGTGAGCACGCCGGCGCCGAGCAACAAGGCCGACCCGGATGCAAACAGCACCTCGGTGGTCATGATCACCGCCGTTGCATTGGCCGGCAGCCGACCGGCACCGTACTGCAGGGCCAGGTTGCCGGACAGGAACACGATCGACAGCGCCAGTGCCCCGAACATCCAGCCTGCGGCCGGCGGCGGCGGCGCGGTCACTGCCAAGGCCAGCGCCAGCAGCGTGGCCACGAGGGCGCCGCCGCTGAACATCGCCAGTGCGCGCGCCGCCGAGCTGCGCGCCGCCTCGCGCCGCAGCATCACGTTGTTGAGCGCGAAGCTGAAGCCGCCGAGCAGCGCCAGGCCTTCGGCCAGACTGCGCGGCAGCGGCCAACCGCCCCCTTCGGGCCAGAGCACCACGGCAGCACCCGCCAGCGCGAGTGCCACCCGCAGCCCGGCGATGGCGGTCAGCCGTTCGCCCAGCAACAGCCGCGCCAGCAGCACGGCCCACAGCGGCATCAGATAGAACAGCAGCACCACGCGCACCACGTCGCCGATCGTCATCGCCCAGTTGAAGGTGGCGTTGGTGGTACCCGAGGCCAGCACCAGCACCCACAGCGACGGTGTGCGCAGCAACTCGGCCCAGGCGCGCGGCTGGCGCAGACTGATGACCAGCAGCGCCAGCGCATAGATCAGCGCCGTGGCCCACAGCGGGTGCAGGCCGGCGGCCTGCAACTGGCGGAACGGCCACCACGACAGGCCCCAGGTCAGGGCGTTGAAGCTCAGCGCCAGGGCCGGCAGCCAGGGCCTGCTGGAAGAGCCGCTCACGGCGCGCCGTCAATGACCGTCGGTGCGCGCGATCACCAGCAGGCGTTCGAGCTCGTCGCGGTGCTGCACGCAGTTGCGCGCATGCCAGCGCCGGATCAGCTCCATGATGCCGGCCGTCAGCAACCCGAAGGTGGCGATCGCGACGAAGGCCGACAGTCCGAACTTGGTCAGCCCGCTGTAGAGTGCTCCGACACCCAGGATACAAGCCTGCTCGTTGAAGTTTTGCACCGCAATCGAACGCCCGGCGCCCATCAGGTTGTGGCCGCGATGCTGCAGCAACGCGTTCATCGGCACGATCAGGAAGCCGCACAAACCGCCCAGCACGACCAGGAAAGGTGCGGCCACCCAGACATTGGTGATCACGTTCAGGCCGATCATCAGGAAGCCGACCACGATCGCCAGCGGCAGCACGCGGGTGGCCTTGTCGAGCCGCATCGTGACCGACGCCGTGACCGCGCCGATCACGGATCCGACGATCACCACGCCGGCCAGGCTCGAAGCCTGGGTCGTGCTGTAGCCCAGCGCCGCTGCGGCCCAGGCGAACACGATCAGCCGCAGGTTGCCGAAGATGCCCCACAGCAACGTGGTCGTGGCCAGCGTGATCTGGCCCAGCTTGTCGGCCCACAGTCGCGCGTTGCAATGCGAGAAGTCGCGCACCATCTCGATCACGCTGCCCGACAGCGGCTGCAAGGGCGCATCGGTGCGCGGGATGTAGAGGTTGAACAGCGCGGCCAGCACGTAGATGAAGACGATGACCGAGATCGCGGCTTCGGGCGCGGAGTCAATACTGGTGGTCATGACCGGCAGGTCGAAGCCGAGCAGCATCGGCGCCAGCCTGGGCCCCACCAGCTGGCCGCCGAGCAGGATGCCCAGGATGATCGAGCCCACGGTCAGGCCTTCGATCCAGCCGTTGCCCTTGACCAGCTGCGACGGTGGCAGCAGCTCGGTCAAGATGCCGTACTTGGCCGGTGAATAGGCTGCCGCGCCCAGGCCCACCACCGCATAGGCCAGCAACGGGTGGCTGCCGAACAGCATCATCAGGCAGCCCACGACCTTGATCGTGTTCGACACGAACATGACCTTGCCCTTGGGAATCGAGTCGGAGAACGCGCCGACGAAAGGGGCCAGGATGACGTAGAACAGCGCGAACATCGGCGCCAGCGCCGGCGTCTGCCAGGCCGGTGCCTTGCTCATCCTCAGCAACTCGACCGCGGCCACCAGCAGGGCGTTGTCGGCCAGCGAGCTGAAGAACTGCGCCGACATGATGGTCGAGAAGCCATTTTTCATCGTGTCGCGCGCATCGCGGCGCCCGAACCAGCGGCTCAGGTGCAGTGTCTCCGTCTTGTGGGCGGCGGTTTATAGCATGGGGTTCCGATCGGGCACTGGCAGAATTCCCCGCTCATGCCACGCCCGATCGAAGCCCTGATCCACCCCGACGCACTTGCGCTCAACCTCGCCCGGGCGCGCTCGGCAGCCCCTGATTCGCGGGTCTGGGCGGTGGTCAAGGCCAATGCCTACGGCCATGGCATCGAGCTTGCATATGGCGGCCTGCGCGCTGCCGACGGCTTTGCGCTGCTCGACCTGGCCGAAGCCGAACGCATCCGTGCGCTCGGCTGGCGCGGGCCGGTGCTGCTGCTCGAGGGCTGTTTCGAGCCGCGCGACCTGGAGCTGTGTTCGCGCCTGGACTTGTGGCATACGGTGCACTGCGACGCGCAGATCGACTGGCTGGCGGCGCACAAGACCAAGTCCGGCCACCGCGTGTTCCTGAAGATGAACAGCGGCATGAACCGCCTGGGTTTCCGGCCCGAGGCATTCGGCAGCGCATGGACGCGGCTGAACGCCTTGCCACAGGTTGGCGAGATCTCGCTGATGACGCACTTCTCGGATGCCGACGGCTCGCGCGGCATCGCGCACCAGGTCGCGGCCTTCGACGCCGTGACGCAGGATCTGCCGGGTGAGCGCAGCCTGTTCAACAGCGCCGCCGCGCTGCGCCATCGTCACGCCGAAGGCGGGGCCTTGCAGGTCCGGCTGCGCAACGACTGGGTGCGCGCCGGCATCCTGTGTTACGGCAGTGCGCCCGACTTTCCCGAGCACGACATCCGACACTGGGGCCTGCAGCCGACGATGACGCTGCGCTCGAAGCTCATCGCCACGCAGCAGTTGCGCAGCGGCGACACGGTGGGCTACGGCAGCAGTTACAGCGCCACCGAGCCGATGCGCATCGGCATCGTCGCCTGTGGCTATGCCGATGGTTATCCGCGCCACGCCGGCACCGACACGCCGGTGCTGGTGGACGGCGTGCGCACCGGTACGGTGGGCCGGGTCTCGATGGACCTGCTGGCGGTCGACCTGACCCCGGTGCCGACGGCCGGCCCGGGCAGCGAAGTCACGCTCTGGGGCCAGGGGCCCGGCAACAGCCTGCTGGCGATCGACGACGTGGCGCGCGCGGCCGGCACGATCGGCTATGAACTGATGTGCGCACTGGCCCAGCGGGTGCCGGTGCGTCTGGCCGTCTAACACCCGCGTTGAGGAGCTTTCCATGGGATCGATCATCGGCACCATCGTCGTCGGACTCGTCGTCGGCGCCATCGCACGCTTCGTGTTGCCGGGCGAGCAGAAGATGGGCTGGATCCTGACCTGCCTGCTCGGCATCGGCGGGTCGATGGCGGCCGGCCTGGTTGGTCAGGCGCTGGGCTGGTACAGCGCCGGCAAGGGTGCTGGCTGGATCGCCTCGGTCGTCGGCGCCGTGCTGCTGCTGTTCATCGTGCAGAAGGTCCGCGGCAGTGGCGGCGGCAGCGCTTCGTAGCGCGGCCGAGGGCCGGTGAAGCTGCCGCGCGTCACCGACGACGAGGTCGAGTGGAGCGCGATCCGCGCCCAGGGCGCCGGCGGGCAGAACGTCAACAAGGTGTCGAACGCGGCGCAGTTGCGCTTCGACGTGGCGGCCTCGCGCCTGCCCGAGGCGGTCAAGCAGCGCCTGCTGGGCTTGAGCGATCAGCGCATCAGCGGCGACGGCGTGGTCGTGATCAAGGCGCAGGACCACCGCAGCCTGGAACTCAACCGGCGCGACGCGCTGGCCCGCCTGCAGGACCTGGTCGACCGCGCTGCAGTCGTGCCTCGAAAGCGCATCGCCACCAGGCCGACCGCCGGATCGCGCCGCCGCCGCCTGGCGGGCAAGGCGCTGCGGGGCGAGATCAAGGCGCAGCGCGGCAAGGTCGTGGAGTGAGAGGCTAAGCACCGGCGCATACCATCCGCCGATGGCCAAGAGCATCTACACCTGCCGCGAATGCGGAGCCACCAACCCCAAGTGGCTGGGCAAGTGCCCGCAATTCGAGGCCTGGAACACGCTCGACGAAGGGCCGGCCGAGGCGCCGTCGGCGGGCCGGAATCGATTCCAGGCGCTGACCCGGGCGCAGCCGGTGGCCACGCTCAGCGAGATCGACGCCACCGAGATCGTGCGCATGCCGACCGGGCAGGAAGAGCTCGACCGTGTGCTCGGCGGCGGCATCGTGCCGGGTGCCGTGGTGCTGATCGGCGGCGACCCGGGCATCGGCAAGAGCACCTTGCTGCTGCAGGCGCTGGACGCGCTGTCGGCGCAGATGAAGGTGCTCTACGTCACCGGCGAGGAAAGCGGTGCCCAGGTCGCGCTGCGTGCGCGCCGGCTGGGCCTGTCGGGGGCCCGGGTGCGGGTGCAGGCCGAGATCCAGCTCGAGCGCATCCTGGCCACGCTCGACGTCGAGAAGCCCTCGTTCTGCGTCATAGACTCGATCCAGACGATGTATTCCGACCAGCTCAATTCGGCGCCGGGCTCGGTGGCCCAGGTGCGTGAATGCGCGGCCCAGCTCACGCGCGTGGCCAAGACCAGTGGCTGCACCGTCGTACTGGTCGGCCATGTCACCAAGGAAGGTGCACTGGCCGGTCCGCGCGTGCTCGAACACATCGTCGACACCGTGCTCTATTTCGAGGGCGACACCCACAGCAGCTTCCGGCTGGTGCGCGCGATCAAGAACCGCTTCGGCGCGGTCAACGAGATCGGTGTCTTCGCGATGACCGAGAAAGGCCTGAAGGGCGTCAGCAACCCGAGCGCGATCTTCCTGTCGACCCACGGTGCGCCGGTGCCGGGGTCTTGCGTGCTGGTCACGCTCGAAGGTACGCGGCCGCTGCTGGTGGAGATCCAGGCCCTGGTCGACAGCGGCGGGCCCAGCCCGCGGCGGCTGAGCGTCGGCCTCGACCGTGACCGCCTGGCCATGCTGCTGGCGGTGCTGCACCGCCACGCCGGCGTCGGCTGCATGGACCAGGACGTGTTCGTCAACGCCGTCGGTGGCGTGCGCATCGCCGAGCCGGCGGCCGACCTGGCGGTGATGCTGGCGATCCAGAGCAGCCTGCGCGGCCGGCCGCTGCCGCGCGGCTTCATCGCCTTCGGCGAAGTCGGCCTGGCCGGCGAGGTGCGGCCCGCGCCACGCGGCCAGGAGCGCTTGCGCGAGGCTGCCAAACTCGGTTTCGGCATCGCCGTCGTGCCGCGCGCCAACGCGCCGAAGAAGGCGCTGTTCGAAGGCCTGGAGATCCACGCCGTCGACCGCATCGAACAGGCGATGGACGTGGTGAGGGGCCTGTGACGAGGCCGAGCCGCATGCGCTGGGCCGTGCTGTCCGACATCCATGGCAATCTGCCGGCGCTGCAGGCGGTGCACGACGAGGTGGAGCGTGCCGGAGTCGACGGGGTCGTCAATCTCGGCGACATGGCCAGCGGCCCCCTGTGGCCGAGCGAAACCGTGGCGTGGCTGATGGCGCGCGACTGGCCCACCATTTCGGGCAACCACGAGCGGCAGTTGCGGCAGCCGCGCGCTCAGCAGGGGCCGTCCGACCGCTTCGCCTTCGATGCCCTGCCGGACACGCAGAAGGACTGGCTGGCGACGCTGCCGCCGAACCTGCACCTGCCCGGCGACATGCTGCTGGTGCACGGTACGCCGACCAGTGACCAGATCGAACTGCTCGAAACCATCACCCCCGACCTCGGCCTGCACGGCAGCCTCGGCACCCGTGCGGCGAGCACCGACGAAGTGCGCGCGCGCCTGGCCGGCACCCGGGCCTCGCTGGTTCTGTGCGGGCACACCCACAAACCGCGCGTGTGCGCGGTCGACGGGATGCTGGTCGTCAACCCCGGCAGCGTGGGCCTGCCGGCCTACGACCACGACCGGCCGCACCTGCACCACATGGAGACCGGCTCGCCCCACGCGCGCTGGGCGCTGGTCGAGCGTGCGGCCGACGGCTGGCGGGTCGAGCAGCGCCTGACCGTGTACGACTGGCACGCCGCCGCCGATCGTGCCGAAGCCCATCATCGCGGCGACTGGGCCGACGCCCTGCGCAATGGCCGCGTCGGCCGCGCCGGGCTCGACCCGTCAAGCTGAGCGGTGCCGCTCGTTCCAGCTTTCGCGCAGCCCGTAGCGCAGCCGTCGCCACTCGTTGCGCAGCCGGTAGCCATGCGCCGACAGCCGCCGCCACCAGGCGAACTTGCGCGACGCGCTGCCGGTCGTGATGGTGCTGGCGATCTGCTCGTCGTGCAGGCACGGCGTGGGCATGGCCAGGCGCACCTTGAGTCCGAACGTCCAGCCCTGGTCGAACACGTGGTCGTAGGGCAGGCTCATCGGCAACAGGCCTGCGACGTAGCGCTCGGCTGCGCGGCGGTTGATGATGTACGCCGACGATCCCGTGCAGCGGCTGAGCATCACCGCCAGCTGGTGCCCCGGCGCCAGTTCCAGAACCGGCTGCGGCGTGCCCGAATGCACCGCCGACAGCTTGACCATGTCCCAACGATCGGGGTGCGCCAGCAGGCCGTGCAGCACCGGCAGCAGCGCCGGCGTCAACAGCACGTCGTCCTCCAGCACCAGCGCAAAGCGGTGTGCCGACGCCAGCAGGGCCTGCATCACCGCCACATGGGACAGGTAACATCCGAGCTCGCCGAGTGCCGGTTCCATGCCGTGCTTGCGACGGTACTCAACGGCGTCGAGTGCGCTCAGTCGGTCCGGCGGCAGCGCCCGGCCGTCGACCGCGCTGATGCGGGTCCAGTTCAGCCCGCTGGGACCAAGCTGCGCCGCGATGCGCTGCAAGCGCTCGCTGGCCCTGTCGAGGTTGATCACCCATGTATGCAAACCGTCCATCGGCAACATTGTCGGTCGACCTGAAGCCGCTGCCGCCGACCCGGCGGGCCGGCGCATGAATCCGATCCTGGGCTGGGGCCTGGCCGTCGTCGCCGTGGCCGCGGGCTGGTTCAGCTACGGCTGGCCGGGCGTGCTGCTGGCGCTGTCGGTGGTGGTGTTCTGGCTGCTGCTGCAGTTCAGCCGCGTGCTGCGTGTGATGCGCCTGGCCGCCAGCCGACCGCTGGGCTCGATCGACAACGCCGTGATGCTGCACGCCAAACTGCAACTGGGCATGAAGCTGCTGCAGATCCTGCCGCTGACGCGCAGCCTGGGCCAGCAGGTGGCCGACGACCCCGAGACTTTCGTCTGGACCGACGGCGGCGGCGACCGCGTCCGGGTCGAGCTGCGCGGTGGGCACTGCAGCGCCTTCGCGCTCGAGCGCGCGGCCGCCGATACGGTGCCGCCAGCGCCGTAAAATCGCCCCTCTTTACACACTCCGAACCCGAGGTATCCCATGTCGATGGCTGACCGCGCGATGTCCGACCGTGACGGCAAGATCTGGATGGACGGCCAGCTCGTCGAATGGCGTGACGCCAAGATCCACGTGCTGACGCACACGCTGCACTACGGCTGCGGCGCGTTTGAGGGGGTGCGGGCCTACAACACGGCGCAGGGCACGGCGATCTTCCGCCTGCGCGAGCACACCGAGCGTCTTTTCAACAGCGCCAAGATCCTGCGCATGAAGATCCCGTTCACGTTCGAGCAGGTGTGCCAGGCGCAGCTCGACGTGGTCAAGGCCAACCAGCTGGAGAGCTGCTACCTGCGCCCGCTGACCTGGATCGGCGACCGCAAGCTCGGCGTCAGCCCCAAGGGCAACACCATCCACCTGATGATCGCCGCCTGGGCCTGGGGCGCTTACCTGGGTGACGAGGGCCTGCGCCGCGGCATCCGCGTCAAGACCAGCAGCTACACCCGCCACCACGTCAACATCACGATGACGCAGGCCAAAGCAGTCAGCAACTACACCAACTCGATCCTGGCCAACATGGAAGTCACCGACGACGGCTACGACGAGGCGCTGCTGCTCGACGCGTCGGGTTTCGTCAGCGAAGGCGCGGGCGAGAACATCTTCGTCGTCAAGGGCGGCGTGGTCTACACGCCCGATCTGTCTGCCTGTGCGCTCAACGGCATCAAGCGCAACACCGTGTTCGCGATCTGCAAGGACCTGGGCCTGGAGGTGGTGCAAAAGCGCATCACCCGCGACGAGGTCTACATTTGCGATGAGGCCTTCTTTACCGGCACGGCCGCCGAAGTCACGCCCATCCGTGAACTCGACCGCATTGAACTGGCCATGTCGGCGATACCTATACGCTGCAGGC
>JANOJJ010000593.1:0-3210 GCA_031408155.1 Rubrivivax sp. | reverse complement strand
TCCTTCCCAACCAATGCTGAGGAGCAACGAGACATGAACATCAACGGTCAATCAGCCATCGTCACTGGCGGTGGTTCGGGCCTGGGCGAAGCGGTGGCGCGCGAACTGGCGCGCCTGGGCGCCAAGGTCACCGTGCTCGACATGAACCAGGCCGGTGCCGAGCGCGTGGCCGGCGAGATCGGCGGCCTGGCCTGCACCGGTGACGTCGCCGACGCCGCCGCTGTCACCGCTGCGCTCGATGCCGCCACCGCCGCACACGGCGCGCCGCGCATCGTGATGAACATCGCCGGCATCGGCAGCGCCAAGCGCATCGTGCAGAAGGACGGCTCGGCCGCGCCGCTGGAAGCCTTCGAGCGCGTGGTTCGCGTCAACCTGATCGGCACCTACAACGTCGCCCGGCTGGCTGCGGCGCGCATCGTGGTGCTGCCGCCGCTGGAAGACGGCGAGCGCGGCGTGATAGTCAACACCGCGTCGGTGGCGGCCTTCGACGGCCAGGTCGGGCAGGAGGCCTATTCCGCCAGCAAGGGTGGCGTGGTCGGCATGACGCTGCCGATGGCACGCGACCTGGCGCAGTGGGGCGTGCGCGTATGCACCATCGCGCCGGGCCTGTTCCGCACGCCGCTGCTGGCGCAGTTGCCCGAGCCCATCCAGCAGTCGCTGGCGGCGTCGATCCCGTTCCCCAAGCGCCTGGGCAAGCCCGAGGAATTCGCCGCCCTGGCCGCCCACATCGTGACCAACGGTCACCTCAACGGCGAGGTTATCCGCCTCGACGGCGCGCTGCGCATGGCGCCGCGATGAATGCTTGCCCGACCCACCCTGTTCCCACGGAGACAACGATGAAGACCTTTGCCCTCAAGACCCTGGTGGCCGCGGCCGCCGCCCTGCTGATGGCCGCACCCGCGCTGGCCGACGTCAACATCGGCGTCAGCCTCTCGCTCACCGGTCCCGGCTCCGGCCTGGGCATTCCGATGCAGAACTACTACAAGCTGTTCCCGCAGACGATCGCCGGCGAGAAGATCAACCTGATCATCCTCGACGACGCCACCGACCCCGGCAAGGGTGTCAGCAACGCGCGCCGCTTCGTCACCGATGACAAGGTCGACCTGATCATCGGCTCCTGCATCACCGCGGTGGCCGCGGCGATGACGCCGGTGGCCGCCGAGGCGAAGACGGTGCAACTCGCGGCCTCGCCAGTGGGTGTGCCACCGGGGCAGGACGGCTGGATGTTCCGGCTGCCACAGAGCAACGAGGTGATGGCCCATGCAGTGGTCGGGCTGATGAAGAAGCAGGGCGTCAAGACCATCGGCTTCCTCGGCTACACCGACGCCTATGGCGAGCAGTGGTTGAAGGCGCTGACCCCCGAGGCCGAGAAGAACGGCATCAAGATCATCGCCACCGAGCGCTTCGCCCGCACCGACACCAGCGTCACCGCACAGGCGCTCAAACTCACGTCGGCCAACCCAGACGCGATGCTGATCGTCGCTTCGGGCTCGGGTGCCGCGATGCCGCACAAGGCCGTCGTCGAGCGTGGCTTCAAGGGCCGGATCTTCCAGACCCATGCCGCGGCCACCAAGGACCTGATGCGCGTGGGCGGCAAGGACGTCGAAGGCTCCTTCGTCGTCAGCGGCCCGGCGGTGGTCGGCAACCTGCTACCCGACAGCCACCCGAGCAAGAAGGTCGCGCTGGACTTCGTCGGCAAGTACGAGAAGGTCTATGGCGTTGGCACCGTCAACCAGTTCGCCGGCCATGCCTACGACTCGCAGATCGTGCTGGAGAAGATCCTGCCGGTGGCGCTAAAAAAGGCCAAGCCCGGGACGCCGGAGTTCCGCGCCGCGCTGAAGGACGCGATGGAGACCATGGGCCGCACGATCTTCTCGCACGGCGTGATGAACTGGACCAAGGACGACCATTGGGGCTACACCAACGAGACCGGCGTGATGCTCACCGTGAAGAACGGGGACTGGGCCCTGGCCCAGTAGTTCGAGGCGCACGCGCGTGGATTTCTCGATCGCCAGCATCCTGGCCTTGGACGGGGTGACCAACGGCGCGATCTACGCGCTGCTGGCGCTGGCTACGGTGCTGGTGTTCGCCGTCACGCGCGTGATCTTCATTCCGCAAGGTGAGTTCGTCGCCTTCGGGGCGCTGACGCTCGCGCTGCTGCAGACCGGCAAGGTGCCGGGCACGGTGTGGTTCCTGCTGATCATGGCCGCTCTGGCCGCGATAGCGGACGTCGTGGCCGGCGTGCGCCATGGCCATGGCATCACCCGCATCGGCAAACAGGTATTCAACACCCTGGCCTATCCGGTCGCAGTGTCGCTGCTGGTGATCTGGGCCGCGCCACGCGGCCTGCCGTTGCTGGCCCAGGCCGCACTGACGCTGGCCCTGGTCACGCCCTTCGGCACCCTGATCTACCGCCTGGCCTACGAAAAGCTGGCCGACGCGCCGGTGCTGGTGCTGTTGATCGTCTCGGTCGGGGTGCACTTCGCGCTGGTCGGGCTGGGGCTGTTCTTCTTTGGCGCCGAGGGCTTTCGCAACCCCGGCTTCTGGGACCAGCGCTTTGCGCTTGGTGCGGTCAACGTGACCGGGCAGACGCTGATCATCTTCGCGGCGTCGGTGGCATTGATCGTGTCGCTGTGGCTGTTCTTCGAGCGCACGCTGCGCGGCAAGGCCTTGCGTGCCACCGCCGTCAACCGGCTGGGGGCGCGGCTGATGGGCATCAGCAGCGCGGGCGCGGGGCGGCTGTCGTTCACGATGGCGGCCTTCATCGGCGCGCTGTCGGGCCTGCTGATCGGGCCCACCACCACGGTGTTCTACGACAGCGGCTTTCTGATCGGACTGAAGGGCTTCGTCGCGGCGGTGTTCGCCGGTCTGTCGAGTTATCCGCTGGCGCTGGTCGGTGCGCTGGGTGTGGGCCTGCTGGAGAGCTTCGGCTCGTTCTGGGCCAGTGCCTTCAAGGAAGTGATCGTCTTCGCGTCGATCCTGCCGGTGCTGCTGTGGCGGTCCTTGCGCGACCCGCATGTGGAAGAGGGCTGAGCATGCAACGCCTGGCTTTCCCTGCCTTTGCCGCGCTCATGCTGGTGCTGCCGCTGCTGCCGGTGCCCGATTTCTGGATCACGCAGAGCATCATTTCCCGTCGTCAGTCAGGGGGCGGCAGGCATCGTCGTGGACGCGACGGACTTTTTTCTCAGCGATGTCTTCAACGTCATCGGC
>JANOJJ010000585.1:0-10027 GCA_031408155.1 Rubrivivax sp. | reverse complement strand
ACGCTGAGCTCGGGGTCGGCCAGCAGGATCGATTCGGTGACTTCGATCTCCAGGCAGCTGGCCGCCACGCCGTGCGTGGTGACGACCTGATGGATGTGGTCGATCAGGTCGCTGCGCTCGAACAGCCGGCTCGGCAGGTTGACCGCGATCGAGTCGGCAAAGCCGAAGCTCTGTTGCCAGACCTTGGCCTGGCGCGCGGCCTCGCCCAGCGCCCATTCCGACAAAGGCACGATGAGGCCCGATTCCTCGGCCAGGGGGATGAATTCGGCCGGTGCCACCAGACGGCCGCCGCGCTGCCAGCGCATCAGCGCCTCGACCCCGGTCATGCGCGCACTTCGTACGTCGATCTTGGGTTGGTAGTGCAGCACCAGTTCGTTGCGCTCGATGGCCTTGTGCAGGGCGGTTTCGAGTTCGAGCTTCTCGCGTCCGCGTCCGGCCAGCTGCGGACTGTACGAGGCCGATGCATTCCGACCCATGGCCTTGGCCGAATACATCGCGACGTCGGCATTGCGCATCAGGTCGGCAACGCTGGTGCCGTCGCGCGGGTACATCGCCACCCCGATGCTGGCGGTGACGAAGCATTCCTGCGCCGCCACGATGAACGGCTCGCGCATCACGTCCAGCATGCGTTGTGCCACGCGCTCGGCGTCGGCTTCATCGGCCACCTCGGGCAGCAGGGAGACGAACTCGTCGCCACCGAGCCGGCCTACGGCTTCGAGCGACCGGTGCGAGCGCGCCCCGATGGCACGGCCTTCGTATACCTTGTCGAGGATCTGGTCGCTGTGCCGCACGCAGGCGCGCAAGCGGCGCGCCACCTCGACCAGCAACTCGTCGCCCGACTGGTGGCCCAGCGTGTCGTTGATGATCTTGAAGCGGTCGAGGTCGATCAGCAGCAGCGCACTCTGGTGGGCCTGCCGGCGCGCCATCTCCAGCGCCCGCTCGGCTCGCCATAGCAGTTGGCGCCGGTTGGGCAGCCCGGTCAGGGCGTCGAAGTTGGCCAGGTGGCGTATCTTGTCTTCAGCCACGCGGCGGTCAGTCACGTCCTGGACCACACCGGTGTAGCCGACCATCTGACCGTGATCGTTGTACTCCGGCTCTGCCTCGACATGCACGACGTGGTCGCCGCTGTACCAGTTGCACGTCACCGGCAGGTCGGTGGTCAGCACCAAGCCCTGTTCGAGCGTGCTGCGCAGCAGGCGCATCAGGACGCGCCGCTCGTCCGTAGGCACCATGCGCATCAAGGCACGCATAGACATCGGCTCGTTCGAGGTGAGGCCGAACACGTGCAGCGCCTCGGGCGACAGCACCAGGCCACCGCTGTGGCGCCACTCGAAGCTGCCCATGCGGGCCAGGTCCTGCGCGCGCGCCAGCCTGGACTTGCTGCGTTCGAGCTCCTGCCGGGTGCGCGACGCACGCAGCAGGTAACGCAGGCGACCGTCGAGCAGGCTCCACTGCTGCGTCCACTGCTGCGACTTGACGAAGAAGTCGGTCGCCCCGGCCTCGTAGGCACGGGTGATCGAGGCGTTGTCGTCGAGTCCGGTGAGCATCAGCACGGGCACGTTCTCGCAGCCGGTGATCGAACGCAGCGCACGGCAGGTGTCGAAGCCGTCAGGCTCGGGCATGATGGCATCGAGCACGACCGCGTCCGGAATCGAATCGGACAGCGCTTCGAGCGCTGCTCGGCCACCGGACACTTCATGCACCACGAAGCCACGCTCGCGCAGCGCGGCGCCGACGATCATCAGCGTTACTTCGTCATCGTCGACCAGCAGCACGCGGGGCTGGACGCGCGCCTGATCGTCTGCAGTCGACGTTGCAAGAGGGCTCATCATCAAGGCGATGTCACGCGGCGAGCATAGCCCCTACGGCCGCGAGGACGCGCTGCCCTTCATCAAGCAGAGCCTCGAGCTCGGCGGTGGCAGGCAGGACCTTGACGTGACGCAACAGATGCTCGACCACGGCGCAGCGCTGCGAAAAATCCAGCGCTCCGACCGCAGCCGACGAAGACTTCAGCGTGTGCGCCGCTCGTTGCAGGCGAACGGGGTCGGACCGGGAAGACCTGATCTCGACGAGGTGGCGCTCGAGCGATGTCTCGTAGGCACGCAGCACGCGTTCGAGCAGGCCTTGCGCGCCGCCGGGATCGAGCAGGCGCAGTCGCTCGATCGCAGCCGGATCGAGCGCCGGCCCGAGCGCGATCGATTGCCCACCCGCGCCATCGAGCGGGACCGTCAGCCGGCCGGTTCGGTCACCTTGCAATGCCATCGCCTCGTCTTTCAGATGTGCCGGCCAGAGTTGCACCAGCGCCACGCCGCGCAAGATGCCGGAGGATGCCGGAGGATGCCGGCCAGTCCCGGTTGCCGTCAAGACGGACTGGCTGCCTTGATCTGGGCTGCACCCGGCGGTCGCCGTGGAGGGAATATCGGGTGCCGGCGGGCCGACTTGAGGCCGTCGAGCGTCGAGCTCGCTCCGTACAATGACTGTCATGCATGAGCACCGCCAGGGCCGGGCTGCGCCCAGCCCGCCCCCCGCCGGGGCCATGGAAGGTGGCAAGGCCACATTGCCTCGTGAGCCCATCGCGAGCGGGTTCGTCAGACGCCCGCGCGCAACGATCGCGACCATCGCCGGACTGGCGTCGACAGGCGCGAACGCCGCGGCCGCCGGGGTCGAGTCAGCCGCCCTTGCCCCCGGCATCGGAGCTTGGATCTTTGCCACGGCGGCGATGCTGGTGGTGGCGGCATTGGCCTTCGTCGCCGGCCTGTGGCGGGCCGGAGCGCGTGGCGACCCGGACCGACCCGGTCCGGCTTCGACCCAACCCGTCGGCCAGCCGTCTGTGGCCCCGAACGGCCCGTCGTGCCTGCGCCGGCTGGCGGCCACCCTGGGCGCCGATCCACGACCGCTGATCCTGCTGGCGATCGAACCCTTGACGGGCGAGCGGCTGCTGGCCCACGCCAATGCGGCAGCGCTGCGTCTGCTCGGAGCCACCGCCGATGCCATCGGGCAGTCCTGGTCGGCGGTCGAAGCCGCGGCACCAGCGGCGCTGCGCACGGCGCTGGCCGAGCCCGGCAGTCCAGGCGGCTGGTGGCTGCTGCGCGACGAAGGCGGCAGCCTGTGCCTGGCCATGGGCCCCGACAGCAATGGCGCCGACGCGGAAACGGCGTCGCTCGTCTACACCGTGTCGCACGATCTGCGGGCGCCGATCCGGGTGGTGGAAGGCTTCACGCGCATCGTCAAGGAAGACTACGGACTTCAGCTCGACCGCGTCGGCAACGACCACCTCGACCGCGTGCTGGCCGCCGGTGCGCGCATGAACCAGATGATCGACGCTGTGCTGACGATGGCCCGCCTGGCGTCGCAGCCGCTGACCCGGCAGCCGGTGGACCTGTCGCAGCTGGCGGCATTCGTGGTCGACGACCTGTGCCGTGCAGCGCCTGAGCGCCAGGTCGACGTGAAGATCGAACCCAGCCTGCGCGCCCGCGGCGACCCGACCCTGTTGCGCCTGGTGCTCGAGAACCTGCTGGGCAACGCGTGGAAGTACAGCGGCCGCACGGTGCAGGCCCGGATCGAGTTCGGTCAGGCCAGCGACGCCGGCGTGGCGCGCAACCCTGCTGGCGGCGAAGGTCGGCGCGTGTTCATGGTGCGTGACAACGGAGCCGGCTTCGACATGCGCGCGGCCGACCGCCTGTTCGGCCTGTTCCAGCGCCTGCACAGCAGCAAGGACTTCGTCGGCACCGGCGTCGGCCTGGCGTCTGTACGCCGCATCGTGCAACGCCATGGCGGCGAGGTCTGGGCAGAGTCCGAACCCGGTCGCGGCGCCGCGTTCTTCTTCACGCTAGCCGACTGAGAGGCGCACAGGCGCAGCGCTGCAGAGGCAGCACCACTCAGGCTCTCAATCGGGGCGGCCGCGCGCCAGTTCTTCGACCGCCAGCAGCAGCCGCTCGGACTGCTGCGCGATGCTCAGTCCCTGCTCGTTGGCCAGTCGCTGCACGCGTTGCCAGGCCCGGTCGCGCGGCAACGAATAGCGATGCATCACCACCCCCACCGCCATCGCCACCAGGTCGTGTGGCATGGCGCTGGCTGCCGCGGGCGGCGCCGGCGGCACGGTCGACGACAGCATGGAAGTCAACCCCGGCCCCTGCTCTGCCGCGCCCCGCGCGGCACGCAGCCGGGCCACTGCGGCATCGACCGTGGGCACGATCTTGCCCACGTCCAGCGGCTTGACCAGGTAGGCCACGGCGCCCAGCGACTGCACCTTGGCCGCGGTGGCTTCGTCCGAGAAGGCCGACAGGAACATGAAGGGGATGTGGCACACGTCGCGCAGATACTCGGCGACGTCGAAGCCGGTCTTGCCTTCCATCCGGATGTCGAGGAGGGCCAGCTCGGGCTTGTGCTCGCGCGCCAGCAGGATGGCATCGTCACCGTTGTCGGCATCGATCACGTCGTAGCCGGCCTGGACCAGACCGTGCACCACGGTGGCCAGCACCAGGCGATCGTCGTCGAGCACCAGGATCCTGCCCTTGCCGCGGGCGCCTGCCGTTGCGGTTGCGGTTACGCCCGCCGTCATCGCGACCTCATGCCGTGCATGACGTTCATTGTGCGGCAATCGGCGTCTGCTCCGACGCCCGGGCCGGCACGGTCTCGCGCACCACGCTGGGCGCGCGCAGTTGGACCCTCGCCACCACCTCGTCGCCGTGCTGTTCCAGCGCCAGCGTAGCCGTACGCCGTGGCAGCAGCGCACGCGCCAGACCAAGCCCGGACAAGGTGCCGGGATAGCGCGCCAGGTCGAAGTCCGGTGGCAGCACGCCCCGGTTGATGATGGTGATGACCACGACATCCTGGGTGGTGGCCGCCTGGCCGTTCGAGTCGGGCGCTGCGGACGACGACGCAAGACGCAAGGCATCGACCACGACCGCGCCCGTGGCCACGCGGGTCTCGCAGCGCAGGCTGTCGCCGCTGCCATGCTTGATGGCGTTGGTCAGCAGCTCATTGAGCGTGAGCGCGATCGGGATCGATTCGGCTTCGGGCATCGACCAGCGACTCGCGTCGTCCGAGGTGAAGACCTGGATGCTGCGGCCGAAGGTGCGCTGCACCGATGCGGCGATGGCCTGCAGCACATGCCCCACTCGCAACGGTCCGCCCGCGCCGACCTGCAACCCGTAGACCTGGGCGATAGCCTGAACCTGGCTCACGGCCTCGGTCAGCATCGGGCCGACGCCGGGGTGACGCTCGGCGTGTTGCTGCAGCAGACCGGCCACGCCCTGCAGGTTGTTCTTGATGCGATGGTGCACTTCACGCACCAGCACTTCGCGCTGGGCGATCGCGGCCTGTAGCCGGGCCTGCTCGGCGGCACGCTGCTCGGTCACGTCGCTGGCCACCAGCAGCAGCTGCGGCGCGACCTCGGCACTGGGTTCCAGGGTCACGATGCGTACGTCCCAGACGCGCCCCGGCAGGTGCGCGATCTCGCCCCAGGCCGGAGCGGCGTCGCCAGGTCCGTCGGGGTCGTCACGCCACTCGTGATGCTGGGCCTCGGCCACGCCGGCGCTGCGCGTCAGCCATTCGGCCAGCGCGGTCGCCTTGCCGCTGCTGCAGAACTCGTCGGGCCTGCGCCCCGCCACGCGTTCGAGCGGCTGACCGAAGAAGATGCCCGCCATCTGGTTGAGTTGCAGCACGCGCAGGCTGCGCGCATCGAACAGCGCGATCGCCAGCGGTGCGGTCTCGATCATGCGCTGCAGCGAGGCCTGGGCCTGCGCGATGCTGACCTCGGCCTGGCGCCGACGTTCGATGTCCAGCAAGGCGAAGGTCAATTGACGTGCGCCCGCGCCGCGCCCCGTGACCACGGCATTGCCGACCACCCAGAACTCGCGCCCGTCGCGCGCCTTGAGGCGGCATTCGAAGGTCTCGGCCTGGCCATCGACCAGGCGCTGCAGGTAGTCGACCCGGCGCAGCGGGTGGTCGGCTTCGGGCGTCGCCACGATGCTGATGGCCTCACCGACGAAGTCGGCCAGTTCGCCACCGAACATGCGCCGCGCCGAACGGTTCATCCATTCGATGCCACCGTCGGTGACGGTGACGATGCCCACCAGCACCGAGTCGAGCAGCGCACGTGTGCGCTCGGCCTGGCCTGCCAGGCTCTCGCGCGCGCGGTAGCGCTCGTCGACATCGACATAGCTGCAGATCACTCCGGCGTCGACGTCATCGGCGGCCACCGGGCGCGCCGCCACTTGCACCCACAGCAGGCTGCCGTCACGCCGGCGCAGTTGCCGCTCGGCCCGAAAGCGCCCCTGGCTGCGCAGCGCCTGGGCCTGCGCGGTCTCGAACTCGATGCACTCACGGGCGTCCGCATGCAGCTCCGACCCGTCGAGCGCCGTCAGCTCGGGCGCGGCGTAGCCGCTCAACGTGGCCATCGCCTGGTTGGCACGTTCGATGCGCCGCCCGCGCATGTAGACGATGCCGACGTCGGACAGGCTGAACATCAGCTCGCGTTCGCGCAGCAGACGTTCCAGGTCGACCTGCTGCGACTTCAGACGCGAGATGTCGGTCAGCACCGCCACCGCTTCGGGCGCAGCGCGCGCGTGCTCGGCAGGGCGCAGCGAAAGCGAATACCAGGCCGGCACGCCCTTGCCGTCGGTGGCGGGCAATTCGGCCTCGAAAGGCTGGCCCTCGGCGAGGGCAGACATGGCCTGCAGCACCACCGAGCGCGCCTGCGGCAGGCCGATGAACAGGCCTTCGAAACTGCCGCCGGCGGCCCCGCCCGGCGACAGTCCGAGCATGCGTTCGAAGCGCCGGTTGCAGCGCACCAGCTGTGCCCCCCGCAGGTAGGCGATGCCGGCGGTCGAGCCGTCGAGGATGGTCGACAGCTCGCCCAGCAATTCCTCGTTGCGCCGCCGCGCCTGCTCTTGCTCGGTCACGTCCAGCGTGACGACCGACATCGTCGGCCGGTCGCTGCCCAGGGCACCGGGTTCCACTCGCGTGAGCAGCCAGCGCTGGCCGAGCTCGGGGTGGCGCACGGCAAAGCGCACCTCGATGCGCTCGCCCCGGCGCAGCGCACGTTGCAGTCGTTCGTACTCGGGCAGCGACTCGGGCTCGACCAGGTCGCGGCCGATGCCGAGCAGACCAACCCCGCTGCCGGACCTGGCCCCTGCCACGGCGCCACGACTGCCGCCCTTGCGCAAGGGGGCCAGCCAGCCGCGGCTGGGGTCGTAGGTGGCCACGCCGACGCTGGCGGTGTGCATCAGCGCACCCATCTCCAGTTGCGCCAGGTCGCGCTCTTCCTCGGCGCTGCGGTCTTCCACCACCGCCATGTAGCGGCGTTCGCCACTGCGGGTGGCAAAACTCGACAGTCTCGCGCCCAGGCGCCGCAGCCGGCCATCGGACAGCGGCACCAGGGCCTGCAGTTCCAGCGGCGCCGCCCCGGGCACCAGTTCTGGCAGCGCTGCGCCGTCGCGCCAGGCGAGCAAGGCCTGCAGTTCCTGTTCGGCGTCGGACAGCATCACCGGCACCTGTTCGACCAACTGCTCGAAAGCCGGGTTGGAACGCACGATCAAGCCGGCATCGTCGAACACCAGCATGCCCGACGGGCTGAGGTCGAACCACTGCGCCAGTTCGTTGAGCGAGCGCTCGGCCTGGGCACGAGCGACATGCTCGCCGGTGGAGTCCTGCAGCAGTTCGAGCATCAACTGCCCTGCGGGGGCCTGCACCGGGTAGATCGCCGAGCGGAACCAACGCTCGCTGCCGTCGGCATGCAGCAGGCGGCGCTCCATCAGCGTGGCCACCCTGCCGCGCCGGGGCGAGTCGCCGAGTGCGCGCCGTGCCGCGATGAACAGCTCCTGGTCCTCGGGTGGCGCCAGTTCGGCGATGTCACGCCCCAGCACGGCCGTGCCCGGTTGGCCGCTGAACTGCACGAAGGCGTCGTTGACGTCGACGATGCGCTGCCGGGCGTCGTGCAACAGCGCCGGAAAGGGAGATCCCCACAGCATGCGCAGCAGTTCGCCGTAGCCATCGCCGGCGGGCGGCGCGCGGTCGGCTTCGCTGATGCGGGTGGCCAACGCAGGCGCCAGCGATTGCACGCGCAGCAGGCGCAGGCCGCCGGCGGTCCAGTTGAGCACGCGCAGCGCGCCGGCCTCGCCAGTGTCGAGCAGGGTCTCGCTGCGCTGATGGCCCTGGGTCGAGAACCAGCGCCAGACCTCGGCGCCGAGCGGCGCCAGCACGTCGGCTGCTGCAGCGCCGGGGCGCAGCAGCAGCAACTGGCGGGCTGCCGCGTTGCCACCCTGCAGCGTCAGCTCCTGCGTTGCGGCGCCGGCCTCGAACCACAGCAGCGGATCGGTCAGCTCGTCCAGCAGTTCGGCCGGCACGACGCCGGGCGCGGGCAGGGCGGACAGGTTCACTCGGTGCAGGTCATTCGTGCTCGGCGGCAGCCGCCAGGGCAGCCAGCAACGCGCGGTTGACTTCCGCCAAGCCGAGCATCAGGCGGTCAGCCCGCTCCCGGATGTCGATCACCGATTCCTGCTCGATGGCCTGGATCAACTCGAGATAGGGCAGGAAGGGTCCGGGCTCACCGAGCAGCGCCTGGCGCACGCGCTCGGGCACCGGCACCGTGCGCAACAGGTCGGCAAAGGGCTGCTTGAGCAAGCGATCGAGCAACGAGAACACGCCACAGATGAAGACCTCGGCGCGCATCTCGGCGTCGCCGCTGCTTTTGACCAACTCTTCCATGATGAGGCCCCGACGCACGGCTGCGAACATCGTCGGCCGCATGCTGGTGTCCTTGCTGGCCGAGGCCAGCAGCAGCGCCAGCCAGCGCTTGAGGCGCTGGTAGCCCAGGATCATCAGCGCATGGCGGAATGAGCCGATCTCGACCGACAGCCCGAAACCGGGCGAGTTGATGTAGCGCAGCAGCCGGAACGCGAGCGTGGGGTCGCTCTTGAGCACCGCCTCGAGGCGCTCGACCGGCTCCTCGCGGTCGACCCGGTTGATCAGTTCGAGGATCACCTGCAGCTCAGGCGCGACACCGGCCTTGCCGCTGGCCTTGGTCGGTGGCTCGCCGAACGGCCAGCCGGCCACGGCGCTGCAACCGGCCGCGAACGCGGCATCGACGTCGGCCGTGGTGCGCACCGAATGGCGCAGGCGCGGCAGGGTCGAGCCCTTGGCGGCGGGCGAATCTGCATCCTCGATCTGCAGCGCGAAGCCGCGCGCCAGCTCGGCGGGCAGGGCCTCGTGCGGTTGCCCCTTGAGCGCCAGCAGTGCGCCGGCATGGTTGAGCGTCTGGGCCGACGTGACGACCCAGGGTTCGGTCGCCATGAAGGCCGGTACCTCGATCATGAAACGCGGCAGCGCCGGGGCATCGAGCAGCGAGCGCAGCAACGATTCGCCAGCGGCGTTGATCAGCACCGATACCCCGGGGCCGGCGGCTTGGCCGGCGCGGGCGTCGCGCGGACGCAGACGCAAGGTGGGGCTGCCCGCGACCTCGGGCCAGACCTCGCCCATCAACTCCATCAGAGCCGCACCGTCGGGTGCCGCATTGGCGGTCTCGGGGGCGACGGTCAGCCGCGTGGCCACCACCGCACGCTGGCGGTCGATGACGGCGCTGTAGCCCAGCACCACGTGGGCGAGAAGAGGATGGTCCTGCATATGCGTTGTCCGGCCCACCCGCCGGCCACGCGGTCACCGACGCAGCGCCGGCTCCTTGGGCTTCAGAGCTTGGGCGCGCTCTTAGCCTCCGATGTAGTTGAACAGCGACATGCGCTGCACGAGCGAATAGGCCTTCAGAGCGGCATCGTAGCCGGTTTGCCGGTTCTGGAACTCCGAGATCGCCTGCACCATGTCCAGGTCCTCGGCGGTCGAGCGCTCGGTCTGCGCTGCGAGCCGGGTCTGGGTGATCGTGGTTGGCAGTTCGGCGGCGCGTACCGCGGCCGGCACCAACGACTATCCGAGCGACTTCACCATCGTCGGCATCATCGACTATTGGGACGCTTTCCTCACATGTTCCCAGCGGACAAAACACAAGTCCCCAAGGCCATTCCCGAAGTCATTG